>JAJYGO010000425.1:14170-21922 GCA_021785115.1 Chloroflexota bacterium
TGCGCAGCAGCAGCCGCAGCTCCTCCGCGTAGCGCCGGGCCTGCTCCGCGGTCCGGATGTCCGGCTCGGTCACGATCTCCATGAGCGGGAGGCCGGAGCGGTTGAAGTCGACCAGGCTGATGCGGCGGCCCAGTTCGTCGGTCGTGTGCTGCAGCCGCGCGGTGTCCTCCTCGAGGTGCGCGCGCGTGACCTGGACGGTGAAGGGGCCCTCGCTCGTCTCGAAGGAGAGCCGGCCGCGGGCGGCGAGCGGCAGGTCGTACTGGCTGATCTGGTAGCCCTTGGGCAGGTCCGGGTAGAAGTAGTTCTTCCGGTCCCAGCGTGTCACCGGCGAGATCTCGGCGTCGATGGCCAGGCCGGTCGCGATGACCAGCTCGACGGCCCGTCGGTTGATCACCGGGAGGACGCCCGGCATCGCGAGGCAGACCGGGCAGGTGCGGCTGTTCGGCGTGGCGTCCCGCAGGTCCGTGGAGCACCGGCAGAACATCTTCGAGGCGGTGCGCAGCTGCGCGTGCACCTCGATCCCGATGACCGCCTCCCAGCCTGGCGCGGCCGCGTCAGCCATGCCGGACCACGAAACGCTCGATCCGGACCAGCGCCTCCTCCAGCTGCTCGTAGCTCGTCGCGTAGCACGCGCGCACGTGCCCGGCGCCGGAGGGCCCGAATGAATCGCCCGGCACCACGGCGACGTGCTCCTCGAAGAGGAGCCGCTCGCCGAACTCCTCGCTGGTCAGCCCGGTGCCGCCGATGTACGGGAACGCGTAGAAGGCGCCCTTCGGCTCGACCGTGGGAAGGCCGATCCGGTTGAGCCCGGCCACGAACATCCGGCGGCGGCGATCGTACTCGGCCAGCATCCGCTCGACGTCCGGCTCCGCCTCCCGGAGCGCCACCAGGGCCGCGTCCTGGGCGGTGGTGGAGGCGCACATGATGTCGTACTGGTGGACCTTGACGATCCCCTCCATCAGCTCGCGGGGCGCGCACACGTAGCCGATGCGCCAGCCGGTCATCGCGTAGGCCTTGGAGAAGCCGCCGATGAGCACCGTGCGCTCGTGCATCCCCGGCAGGCTCGCCACGGACTCGTGGCGGTGGCCGCCGTAGACCAGCCGGTCGTAGATCTCGTCGCTCACGACCAGGAGATCGTGGCGACGGGCGATATCGGCGAGCGTCCGGAGGACGTCGGGGGGCAGCACGGCGCCGGTGGGATTGCAGGGGTAGCCCAGGAAGAGCACCCTGGTCCGCGGCGTGATCCGGCGCTCGACCTCGGCCGGGTCGAGGGCGAAGCCGTCCGCGGCTCGGGTGGGGACGTGCACCGCGGTCCCGCCGGCGAAGACGATGGCCGGCAGGTACGAGACGTACGAGGGCTCGTGGAGCAGGACCTCGTCCCCGGGGTCCACGAGGGCGGTCATCGTGGCCGCGACGGCCTCGGAGGCGCCCACCGTGACCAGGATCTCGGTCGCGGGATCGTACGAGGCGCCGTAGCGCCGCTCCAGGTGCTCGGCGATCGCCCGGCGGAGCTCGATCGTCCCGAAGTTGCTCGTGTAGTGCGTGCGGCCGGCCTCCAGGGACCGGATCCCCGCCTGCACCACCTGCGCCGGGGTGCCGAAGTCGGGCTCACCCACGCCCAGCGAGATGACGTCGGGCATGGTGGCCATCACGTCGAAGAACTTGCGGATGCCGGACGCCGGGACCGCCGACACGCGGGCGGCCAGCCGGGACCGCGTTGACGGAGCAGCCTGGGTGGACATGCGTCTCTCCTCTCGGCTCAGGCGGGCGACGCGGCGCCCGGCAGGCGCGGCGGCTCCGTCGAGGGATCGTCCAGGGCGGGCAGGCTCGAAGGCTCGAGGGCCCGCCAGTCGGCGTCGGCAGTGATCGCCTCGTACGCGCGGCCGATGCGCAGGATGCGCGCCTCGTCCCAGGCCCGGCCGATCACCTGCAGTCCCACGGGCAGTCCCTCGGAGAGGCCGCACGGGACCGACAGTCCGGGCAGCCCGGCCGCGTTGACGGGAAGCGTGCAGGCGTCGGACAGGTACATGGCGACCGGGTCCTGCAGGCGCGCTCCGAACGGGAACGCCACCGTCGGGCTGGTCGGCGCGACGATCGCGTCCACCCGCTCGAACGCGGCGTCGAAATCGGCCTTGATCAGGGTGCGCACCTTCTGGGCCTTCACGTAGTAGGCGTCGTAATAGCCCGCGGAGAGCGCGTAGGTGCCGAGCATGATCCGCCGCTTCACCTCGGGGCCGAAGCCGGAACCGCGCGTGGCCAGGTAGTTCGCCAGCACGTCGCCATCGCGCAGCGAGTGGCCGAAGCGGATCCCGTCGTAGCGGGCCAGGTTCGCGGATGCCTCGGCCGGCGCGATGATGTAGTACGTCGCCAGCCCGTAGTCCGTGTGCGGCAGCGAGACGTCGACGATCTCGGCGCCGGCACCCTCGAGCGCCGCCACCGCCTCCCGCACGCGCGCCCCGACCCCGGGCTCCATGCCCGCGACGAAGTACTCGCGGGGCAGCCCGAGGCGCAGCCCGCGGAGGACGGAGGCCGCGCGATCGTCGTCGTCCGGGAGTCCGTCGAGGTAGTCCGGCACCGCCAGCGGGCTGGACGTCGAGTCCCGATCGTCCCGCCCGGCCACCGTCTGCAGCAGCGCCGCCGCGTCACGGACGTCACGGCCGAAGGGCCCCACCTGGTCGAGGGAGCTGGCGAAGGCGATGATCCCGTAACGGCTGACCCGGCCGTACGTCGGCTTCATCCCGACCACCCCGCACATGGTCGCCGGCTGCCGGATCGACCCGCCGGTGTCGGTGCCGATCGCGACGGCGCAGTGGTAGGCCGCGACCGCGGCGGCCGATCCCCCGCTGCTGCCGCCCGGCACGCGGCCGAGATCCCAGGGGTTGCCCGTGGGGCCCCAGGCGGAATGCTCGGTGGAGGAGCCCATCGCGAACTCGTCCATGTTCGTCTTGCCGAGCACCACGCCGCCTGCCGCGTCGATCCGCTCGGCGATGTGAGCGTCGAATGGCCCGACGAAACCCCGGAGGATCCGGCTCCCGGCCGTGGACGGCTGGCCGCGCGTCACCACGAGGTCCTTGAGGCCGACCGGGATGCCGAGGAGGGGCGGCAGCGCCGCGAGCGCGGCCGGTCCCTGGCGGCGCGCCTCCGCGAGGCGCCGGTCGGCATCCTCGGCCCGGGCATGGGCGCGCGGGTCGTCCAGGAAGAGCCACGCGTGCAGGCCGTGATCCGTGGCGTGCGCGAGGTCGAGGTGCGCGTCCACCAGCTCGCGGGCCGAGAAGTCGCCCGCCCGCAGCCCCCGCGCCATCTCGTGGGCAGAGAGGCGGGTGAGCCCGCGGCCGGCGGCGCTCATCAGTCGGCGCCCTCGACCACCACCGGCACCACGAAGTAGTCACCCCGCCGCTCGGGAGCGCCTGCCAGCGCCTCGTCCGGCGCCAGGGATGGACCCGGCACGTCCTCCCGGAGGATGTTCTCGAGCTCGATCGTCTGCGCGGTCGGCGCGATCGCCGTGGTGTCAAGCTCCGACAGCACGCGGTACTGGTCCAGGATGTGATTGAGCTGCCCCTCGAGCAGGGTCAGTTCCCGGTCCGACAGCCCGAGGCGTGCGAGGTGGGCGACGTGCTCGACATCGGAACGCGAGAGGGTGGCCATGCGGCCATGATACCGGAGGCATAC
This sequence comes from Chloroflexota bacterium, assembly GCA_021785115.1. Next base: position 17,840 of record JAJYGO010000425.1, read on the forward strand.
CGGCCGAACGTCCGGACCCGGCGGCGGCGCATCCCCGTGCCCCACGCCCCACGCCCCACGCCCCACGCCCCACGCCCCACGACGGAACCGCCCGCGTCGTCATTGCGTCAACGGGCCATGGATGCTCGACCGGTTGCCCACCGCTCGCTCGTCGCCCGGCGCCAGATCCCCCTCCCCGGCACGCACGGCGCCGGGACCCTCGCCCCGCGGACGACACGGTCCGGTCCCCTCGCCCGACTCGCCCTACTGGCGCTCGTCCTGGTGCTGGCCGCCGGATGCAGCGGGGCTGGCGCGTCGCCCTCCGCGACGCCCGGGATCGCCCTGGCCGTGGCGCAGGTCCCGCGCGCATCCGCGTCCCCGGCCGACGCCGCGAACGCCGCCTCGGCCATCGACGCCTTCGGGTTCGATCTCCTGCGCCGAGTCGCGCCGTCGGGCACGAACGCGGTCATCTCGCCGACCAGCATCGCCATCGCGCTCGCCATGGCACAGGCCGGGGCCCGGGGTGAGACGGCGGCCCAGATGGCGGCCGTGCTCCACGGTGCCGGGTCCGGCAGCGGGGCCGGGATCAACGCGCTGGACCAGGCGCTCGCCTCACGCAACGAGACGTTCAGGGATCCGGAAGGCGACCAGCTGACGGTGGCGCTGCACGTCGCCAACGCGTCCTTCGCGCAGGCGGGCATGCGCATCGAGCCGGCCTATCTCGACACGCTCGCCTCGCGGTTCGGTGCCGGGGTCCAGCTCGTGGACTACCGCCGCGACCCCGACGCCGCGCGGGTCCTGATCAACGGCTGGGTGAAGGCGCGCACCGAGGACCGCATCCCGCAGCTGCTGGCACCCGGCGTCCTGGACGCCGCGACCCGCCTGACCCTGGTCAACGCCGTCTACCTCAAGGCGCCCTGGCAGGTCCCGTTCGATCCGGAGAGCACCGCGCCCGCCCCGTTCACGCGCCCCGACGGCTCGACGGTGGACGTCCCGACGATGTCCGGCGGCGTCCGGCAGCTGGGCTACGCCGCCGGTGCCGGGTGGCAGGCCGTGGAGCTGCCGTACGCGGGCGGGTCGCTCGCGATGACCATCGTGGTGCCCGACGACCTGGCCGCGTTCGAGCGCGGGCTCGACGGCCCCCTGTTCGCCCGGATCGTGGGGTCGCTCGAGCAGCGAGAGGTGGCCATCTGGCTGCCGCGCTTCTCTGCCGCGACCGATGCGGACCTCGTCCCCGCGCTCTCCGCGCTCGGCATGCCCCTCGCGTTCGACCCGGGCACGGCCGACTTCTCGGGGATCACCGCCGACGAGCGGCTCTTCATCTCGGCCGTGGTGCACCAGGCGAACATCGACGTCGACGAGAAGGGCACCGAGGCCGCCGCGGCGACGGCCGTCGCGATGGCCGCCTCCGCGATGCCGGCCGAGCCCGTCACGCTGCGCGTCGATCGGCCCTTCCTCTTCGCCGTCCGTGACGTGCCCACGGGGGCCGTCCTCTTCCTGGGCCAGGTCGTCGACCCGTCCGCTGCCGGCTGACGGACGGGCTCGCTACGCTGACTCGCCCGCCAGGAGCCGCCGGAACGCGTCCTCGTCGAGAACGGGCACGCCCAGCTCCTGGGCCTTCGCCAGCTTCGAGCCCGCGGCCTCGCCGGCGAGGACGTAGTCGGTCCGGCGCGATACCGACCCGGCCGGGTGCCCGCCGGCCGAGCGGATCGCCTCCTCGGCCTCCTGGCGACTGAAGCCCGAGAGCGAGCCCGTGACCACCACGGTCTTCCCGGTGAGCGGCCCTTCCGGGATCGTGCCGGGGACCGGGACCGCCGGCCGCTCCGCCTCAACCCCGGCGTCCACGAGGTCCGCGAGGATGGCCCCGGTCGACTCGTCCGCGAAGTAGCCCGCGATCGCGTCGGCCACCACGGCGCCGACACCCGGGATCTCCTGGAACCGGTCCGGGGCGTCCCGAGCGACCCGGGCCAGCTCGCCGGAGACGCGCGCGGTCCACCCGTCGGGGCCGCCCATCGGCTCGTCGTCCCTCGGCGGCCAGGTCGCCGCCACCCAGGCGGCCAGGTCCACGGCGGTCTGCTCGCCCACCTGCGGGATCCCCAGCGCGTTCAGGATCCGGGCCAGCGGGCGACGCCGGGACCGCTCGATGGCATCCGCCAGGTTCCGGGCGCTCTTCGCGGCGAACCGCTCCAGCGTCTCGAGGTCCTCCACGCGCAGCCGGTAGAAGTCGCCGCGACGTCGCACCATGCCTCGCTGGAGCAACTGCTGGAGGACGGCCCAGCCCGCTCCCTCGATGTCCATCCCGCCGCGCCCGGCGAAGTGCGCGTACTCCTGGACGACGCGGGCGGGGCAGGCCGGGTTCGGGCAGTAGTGGCGCACCGCCCCTTCGTCGCGCGCGACCGGCGTGCCACAGACGGGGCACGTCGCGGGCATCTCGAAGACGCGCTCCCGGCCAGTGCGACGCTCCACGAGCGGCCGCACCACCTCGGGGATCACGTCGCCCGCTTTCTGCAGGATCACCCGGTCGCCGATCCGGATGTCCTTCCGCCGCACCTCGTCGAGGTTGTGCAACGTGGCACGGGCGACGGTCGAGCCGGCCACCTTGGCAGGCTGGAGGTGCGCGACCGGCGTGAGCGTCCCGGTGCGTCCGACGTACGGGACGATGTCCTCGACCTCCGTCTCGACCTGCTCGGGCGGGAACTTGAAGGCGATCGCCCAGCGGGGCGCCCGCGCCACCATGCCGAGCCGCTCCTGCTGGTCGAAGCGATCGACCTTCACGACGACGCCGTCGGTCCCGTACTCGAGCTCGTGGCGGGCGTCCTGCCAGCGGCCCAGGAACCGCACGACCCCTTCGATGTCCAGCCCGGATTCGTGGTGCGGCTCGACGGGAAAGCCGAGGGCTCGGAGGCGTGCCAGCGCCGCCGACTGGCTCCCGGCATCGCCGGTCGCGGCCCCGGCGTCATCGGCCGCGCCGGCTGTGCCGCCGCCCAAGCCCCCGGCATCGCCGGGCGCGCCGCCGGCATCGCCGGCGCCTTGCTGACTACCGGGCAGGCTATCGGCTTCGCCGGCGCCTTGCTGACTACCGGGCAGGCTTTCGGCTTCGCCGGCCGCGACCCCGGCGCCGGTCATGCCACCAGCCGCGCCACCAGCCGCGCCCGCCGCGCCCAAGCCTGCCGCGCTCATGCCTGCCGGCGCCATACCTGCCGCGCCCATGCCCGCCGGCGCCACATCGAACAAACCGGGCTGGACGGGCCGCCGCTCTCCCTCGAGCAGCTGATACGCCCAGAATGCCAGCCTCCGGCTGGCGGTCACCTGCGGATCGAGCTGGCGCAGCGACCCGGCCCCGCTGTTGCGAGGGTTCGCGTAGAGGGTCAGGCCGGCCTCCTCGCGCTCGGCGTTGATCCGGGCGAACTCGGACTTCGGCATGTAGACCTCGCCGCGCACCTCCAGGTCGATCGGCTCGGGAAGTCGCACGGGGATCACGGTGATGGTGCGCAGGTTCGGGGTGACGTCCTCGCCCGTGGTGCCGTCGCCGCGGGTGGCCCCCCTGACGAACTGCCCGCGCTCGTACCGGAGGCTGACCGCCAACCCGTCGATCTTGAGCTCGGCGACGTAGTGGAGGTCCGACGCGGGCTCCGGCGCGGGCGGCAGGCCCAGTCCCCGCCGCACGCGCGCGTCGAAGGCCCGGAGCTCATCCTCGCCGAAGGCATTCGAGAGCGACAGCATCGGCCGCTCGTGGCGCACCTCGGCGAACCTGCCCACCGGGGCGGCTCCCACGCGCTGGGTCGGCGAATCGGGCGTGCGGAGCTCCGGGTGCGCCTCCTCGAGCTCGACGAGCTCGCGCATGAGCGCGTCGTACTCGGCGTCGGTCAGCTCCGGCGCATCCTCGACGTAGTACAGGCGATTCGCCCGCTCGATCCGGGCGCGCAGCTCGGCGACGCGCGCTGTCGGGTCCTCCATGCTGGCCACGGCGGCAATGGTACGGCGTAGCCCATGGCGGACCGAAGGTGGCGAGGTCCGGGCAGGCCGGGGACCAGGCTTGCCGGCCGCGCCTGCCGGACGCGCGGGGCCGCGGTGCGGTTGGGCGCTGGCGCGGTCGGGCGCTGG
>JAJYGO010000400.1 GCA_021785115.1 Chloroflexota bacterium
AACGGGTCCGGTCACGACCGCCGACGGCCACCGCGTCGAGGTGGCCGCCAACGTCGGCAGCGTGGAGGAACTGCGAGCGGCCCTGGCAGAGGGCGCAGAGGGCGTCGGGCTGCTGCGCACCGAGCTGCTCTACATCGACCGCGACCGTCCGCCCACCGTCGAGGAACAGAGCGCGCTCCTTGGCGAGATGCACGCACTGCTCGGGAGCCGCCGGCTCCTCGTTCGCACGTTCGACATCGGCGCCGACAAGCACGTCCCGTTCCTGCCCGTGCGACCCGAACGGAATCCGGAGCTCGGCCTCCGAGGGATCCGGCTCGGGCGCGCACACCCCGAACTCCTGGACGATCAGCTTCGAGCGATCGCGGCGACCGCCTCGCTCGGCCCCACTGCGCTGATGGCGCCCATGGTGGCCTCGGTGGACGAGGCACGGTGGTTCGTCGAACGGGCCAGGGGCGCAGGCATCCCCTCATCGGTGGAGATCGGCGTGATGGTGGAGGTCCCAGCTCTCGCGCTCGTGGCCGCGGAGCTCGCCGGATACGTGGACTTCCTGTCGATCGGAACCAACGACCTGACCCAGTATCTGAACGCGGCAGACCGGAGGGATCCCGACCTGGCCCCGCTGCTCGACGCATACGGCCCGGCGCTCTTGCGCATCATGAACCTGGTCTGTCGAGGTGCGACGGGACGCTGCTGGGTGGGGGTGTGCGGCGAGGCGGCGAGCGATCCCGCGTGGGCGTTGCTGGCGGTCGGGTTCGGGGTCACCGAGCTGTCCATGCAGGGCGTCGCGATCCCCGAGGTCCGGGCGGCGGTGCGACGCGCGACGCTGGAGGGGTGCCGTCGCGCGGCCGCGCTCGCCCTCCGGGCGATCCGTCCGGAGGATGCGCGGATGATCGCGCGCGAGCTGATGGAGGTGACGACATGAAGCCGAAGCGGATCGGAGTGCGCGCGGCCCTGGTCGACGGCGCCGTGATCCCCGGAGACGTGGAGGTCGTGGACGGTGAGGTCGCGATGGTCGGGGTTCAGCCGGCGGGGCGATCCGGTACTGCGATCCCCGGCTACATCGACCTTCAGGTCAACGGGTTCGGGGGCGTCGACTTCCTTGGCGCCGACGTGGATGGATACCGGATCGCCGGCGAGGCGCTCGCATCCTGTGGAGTCACCGCGTACCAGCCGACGCTCGTGAGCGCGCCCCTGCCCGCCGCCGTGTCGGCACTGGAGCAGCTCGCCAAGGCCCAGGGGAGCGGCGGCCCCCGAATCCTGGGCGCTCATCTGGAGGGACCGTTCCTGTCGCCGACGTGGAAGGGCGCCCACGACGAGCGCTACATCGTTCCGCCCGACCTCGCCCTCGCCGGCAAGCTCTGCGCTGCGGGTCCGGTCACGCAGATGACGATTGCCCCCGAGCAGCCGGGCGGCTTCGACCTGCTCGACTGGCTCGTTCGGCGAGGCATCGTGGTGGCGCTCGGACACACCGACGCAGATGCCGCGACGTCCCACGCGGCGTTCAACCGAGGTGCGCGCGCGGTCACGCATCTGCACAACGCCCAGCGGCGCTTCGCCGCGCGCGATCCGGGAGTCGTCGGGGTCGCACTCTCGCGAGCAGACGTCGTCGTCGGGGTGATCGCCGACCTCGTCCACCTCGCGCCGGAGACGCTCGTGATGGCCTGGCTCTGCGCGCGCGAACGGCTCGCCGTCGTCACCGACGCGATCGAGGCCGCGGGGGCTGGGCAGGGCGAATACTCGCTTGGCGACCGAACCATCTACGTGGCGGAGGACGTCGCGCGCCTCGCCGACGGGACCCTCGCTGGAAGCGTGCTCACGATGGATCGGGCCGTGCGAAACCTGGTTGGTCTCGGCGTCCCGTGGCCGGAAGCCGTTCGTGCGGCTGCCGTGACGCCTGCGCGGCTGGTTGGCCATGAGGAGTTGGGGACCCTCAGGCCGTCGACGCCTGCCGACGTCACGGTTCTCGACGACGAACTGCGTCCTCGGCGGACGCTCGTCGCCGGCCGTGAGATATGGGCCGCGGCGTAGTCGCGACCGCCCGACCGGACGATCATGGGAAGCGGCCGACGGCTCCTGATCTTCGATCACGACGGGACGCTGTTCGACTCGTCGGCCGTCATCTCCCGAAGCGGAAGGTGAGGCTTGCAAGCCCGAAGGCCACCACGAGCCAGACGGTGAGAAGCAGGAGCTCGGACCCGGTGGCGCCGATCGACAGGCCGTCGTTCGCGACCTTGCGAAGCGCATCGATGAGCGGCGCGAGCGGCAGATAGGCGAACGTGACCTGGAGCACCCTCGGGAGCGTGTCCGTGGCGAAGAAGACCCCCGAGAGGAACATCATCGGCATCGCGACGATCATCCCGATCCCGCTGGCTGCCTGCGGGTTGGAGGCTCGAGCTGCCACGGCCAAGCCAAGCGTCAAGAACACGAGGTTCCCGAGGAAGGCGAGGAAGAACACCCAGCCGACGTTCCCGTAGACGTGTCCGTGGAACAGGGCCATGCCCACGACGAGGATCACGCCGGTCTGGGCGGTCGTGAGCAGCAGGTACGCGATGATCTGCGCCGCGAGGAACTTCATGGGTCGAAGCGGCGTCACGAGCAGCTGCTTGAGAACCCCCTGCTCCCGGAGCGAGGACATGGCGATGGCGATGCCGGTGAGCGAGTACTGCATGACCCCCATTGCGACCAGGCCGGGCAGCAACCAGTCGTAGTAGTGGATGGTCTTGGCCGACACCGACCTCGGATGCAGCACCAGGGGCGGGGAGGCGAGCCCGGCCATCCGAAGGTTCATCCCGTCGATCACCCGTTGGACCAGCCCGAGCGCGATCTGGTTCTGCTGCATGTTCCCCTGCTTGTAGAGGAGCTCGATCGGTGTCGATCCGCCGGGGGTCGGCGTCGGGACGACCATCACCAGGTCGAGCTTGTCCGAGGAGAGCTGACTCCGCGCCAGGGAGAGGCCAGACGGCCGAGTGATGGTGAACGGCCCGACGCCCCTCAGCCCCGTGACCAGCGCCTCTGTGAACGGCGCGTCCCGCGCGCCCACGACCGCGATCCGCATGTTCGGGACCTTCTCGAAGTTGAACAGGCCGAAGACCACGACGAAGATCAGCGGGAAGGCCAGCGCCCAGAACACCGCCTGCCGGTTCCGGTAGAGCATCTTCACGCTCGCCCAGGTGAGGCTGCCCATCCCGCTCACTCCCTGAGCGCCCGCCCCGTCAGGGACAGGAAGACGTCCTCGAGGGTCGCCGGGAACACCCGGACGTCACGCACCTCGACGTCGTACAGGCGGGCCCACTCCAGGAACGCCGGCAGGGTCACCTCGCCTCGAGCGACCCGAAGCTCGTAGCTCGCGCCCGCCGCGTTGCGCTCCGAGCGCACCTCCACCACCCCGGGAAACCGCCTCAGCTCCTCCTCCTCGACCCCGGACGGGGTCGAGAACACGATCCGGTAGGCGGCGGGGAGCTCGTCGATCAGCCCGAGGGGGGCATCCAGGGCCTGAATCTTGCCGTGGTCGATGATCGCGACCCGGTCGCAGAGCGCCTCTGCCTCCTCCATGTAGTGCGTGGTGAGCACGACCGTCTTGCCGTCCTCCCGGTTGATGGTGGAGATGAACTCCCAGAGGTTCCGGCGGGCCTGGGGATCGAGGCCGGTCGTCGGCTCGTCCAGGAAGATCACCTCCGGCTCGGGAACGAGCGCGGCCACCACGGCGAACCGGTGGGCCTGCCCCCCCGAGAGCTCCTTCACGAGCGCTCTGCGCTTGTCGAGGAGGCCGACCCGCTCGAGCAGCGTCTCGGGCGCATTGCGGCGCGGGTAGAAGGACCCGAACAGGCGCAGGATCTCCTCGAGCGTCAGGTACTCGAAGTAGGCGCCCTGTTGGAGTTGGACGCCGATGCGCTCCTTCATGCGAGCCCGGTCGCGCACCGAGTCGAGCCCGAGGACGGCGGTGTGGCCGGACGTGGGGGACCGCAGCCCCTCGATGATCTCGAGCGTCGTGGTCTTGCCGGCCCCGTTCGGCCCGAGGAAGCCGAAGACCTCGCCGGGGCGGACCGTGAAGGAAACGCCGTCGACGGCGGTGACCGTGCCGCCTCGGCGCGCGTGGAACCTCTTGACGAGGTCGACCACCTCGACGGCGAAGGTCGATCCCGTCGGCGCCTGCTGACGCTCCGCTCCGGCGATCGCCGACATCATTCCAAGTACACCAAGGCGCTCGCGGAGCCACCAAGGCCGAGCGTCCCCTCACCCGGGGGGAACTGGTCTCCTCGCACATGCGGTCCCCGGCAGACGACGCGCTCGGTCGCCGGCGCGCGAGCTACTGCGAGGCTCCCGCGCCCTGCCCCTCGAACCACAGGAGCCATCGGCGGAGCAGGTGGACGAGTGCCTCGCGTTCTGGCGTCGAGAAGGGGGCAAGCAACTCGCTCTCCCGCTCCATGAGCCCGGCCGCGATCGTGTCGACGAGACGTCGACCCTTCGTGGTGAGCTGCACCCACACAACCCGGCCGTCGGCGGGATCGGGCCGTCTCCGGACCAGACCGGCCCCCTCGAGCCTGTCCAGCCGCTGCGAGACCGCGCCGGAGGTGATCAGCGAAGCGCGCTGCATGGCCCCGGCGGTCAACTGGTAGGGCGGCCCGGACCGGCGGAGCACCGCCAGGGCATCCAGCGTCGCCGGGTCGGTGCCGAGTGCCGCGAGGGTACGCTGCCTGGCTCGCTCGAGGTGCCGGGCCAGCCGCCAGATGCGGGTGATCACCCCGATCGAGGACATGTCGATGTCCGGGCGCTCGCGCGCCCAGGCCTGCTGGATGTCGTCAACCCCGTCCCGCATCGGTTGCTCCTCGAGGTCCATGGTCGGCCTGCGATGCTTTAACGCTAAGATACTTCGGCACTCTGGACGTGACCATGAACGTGGCCAGGGGAAGGGAGTCGGGGAGATGTCTCGGGTGGTCGTGGTCTCCGGTGGTGGGACCGGCATGGGACGGGCCATCGCCCGCTCCTTCGCACACGATGGAGACCGGGTCGCCATCGTCGCCCGCCGCGCAGAGGTGCTCGCGCGGGCCGAAGGGGAGATCAACGCGGAAGTTGGGGAGGCACTCGTCCGCCCGTATGGAGCCGACCTCTCGGTGCCGAGCGAGGCAGCGTCGGCAGCGCGGGCGATCCTTGCCGACCACGGGGGCACAGTCGATGTCGTGGTGAACAACGCAGGGGGCGCGGGCCGCGCGTCACCTGGCACCCTGGCAGGGGTGGCCGAGGGGTGGGAGCGGGACTTCCGCGCGAACGTGCTGACCGCCGTGCTGCTCACGACGGCACTCACCCCGGGGCTTCGCCGCCCCGGGGGAAGGGTCGTGAACATCAGCTCCATCGCCGCCCTACGGGGCGGGGGGGACTCCTACTCGGCGGCCAAGGCCGCGATCATCGGCTGGACGCTCGCGCTCGCGGCCGATCTCTCGCCCCAGGGCATCACGGTGAACGTGGTGGCGCCCGGCTACGTCGCGGGCACCGAGTTCTTCGGAGATCAGATGTCGCCCGAACGCCACGAGCGCCTGGTCGGACAGACACTCGTCGGACGGGCCGGGCGGCCAGACGACGTGGCGACGGCGGTGCGCTTCCTCGCCTCCCCCGAGGCCTCCTTCGTCACCGGCCAGGTTCTCCAGGTGAACGGCGGAGCACTCCCCGGCCGCTGACCCCGGGCTCGGGCCGTCAGTCCTCGGCGAGGATCGCGTACAGCCTCTTGCGGGCCTCGGCCAGGACCTCCGCCGCGCGCGTCCGCTGCTCGGCCGTTCCGGTTCGCGCGACCTGCATCGCGGCGGCGCCGAGCTGGAACAGCGAGTCGCGAAACGTCGCGAAGCCCTCCCATCCCGGTCCCTCGCCGACCTCCCACGGGGGAGTGCCGCCCGTGCGCTCGCGCCGCTCGGCGAGCTCGGCACGCCCGGCGTCGGTGATCGAGTAGACGCGCTTGCCGTCGATCTCCTCACTGGTGAGGAGGCCTTCGTCCTCGAGCATCTGCAGCGTCGGGTAGATCGAGCCGGGGCTCGGGCGCCACAGCCCGCCGCTTCGCTCCTCCAGCTCGCGGATCACGTCGTAGCCGTGCATTGGCTTCTCCGCGACCAGCGCGAGCAACGCGGTGCGGACGTCGCCGCGGCGCGCCCTGCGGCCCGGGCCCCATGGCGGGCCGAACCAGGCGCCGCCCCGCATGTGTCGTCCCCACGGCGGGCCCGGCTCGTGATGGTAGTGGTGGCGGCATCCGCGGCCGTGCCCATGGCCCGGCTGGCGGAATCCCTCGCCCTCGGTCGTGTGCATCGCCGACCTCCTTCCGTCCGGTCGCCGGCGGGACCCGGCGGCCGATCTCGTACCGTCACGATATATCGCGATGCTCCGCGTGTCAAACCCGCTCACCCTCGGCTCCGGATGACCCCGCGGAGGCGTTCGGCGCGGGGCGTCCAGTCCGCATAGACTGCCCCGCATGGCCACGGTGGCCCTTCGCGCTCCCCTCCGGGAGCTCGCCGGGGGTTCGTCGGAGCTCGCGGTGGCGGGCGGAACGGTGGGCGAGGTCCTGGCGGCCCTGGAGGCCGGCTATCCGCGGCTCGCCGGGTGGATTCGCGACGAGCGCGGGGCGATCCGCGAGCACGTGAGCGTGTTCGTGAACGGGGAGCGCGCCGGGCGGAGCGATCGCGTCGGGGAGGGCGACCGCATCGACATCCTCCCGTCCATCTCGGGTGGGGCGGCGTCCGTTGCCACCCTCCCCTCCCCGTCCCTCTGGGTCGACGAGCGGGTCGACGAGCGCGCGGATGAGCGCGTCGAGCTCCTCGTCGGCACGCGGAAGGGGCTCGTCGTGTTGCGAGGACGTCGTGGCGGGCCCATGGAGGTGGCCGCCCGAGCCTTCCCGGGACGGGTCGTCGAGTTCGCCATGCGAGACTCGAGGAGCGGAACCTACCTGGCCTCGGTCACCCACGGACAGTACGGCCCCCGCGTGTTCCTCGCCGAGGACCCGGCGGGCGCGTGGGAGCCGACCGACGGTCCCGCCTTCCCCGTCGACGCCGGAGCCGCGGTGGAGCGCGTGTGGGTGATCCATGCGGGTGTCGAGGAGGGCGTCCTCTGGGCGGGAACGGCGCCGGCCGCGCTGTTTCGGAGCGAGGACGCCGGGCACACCTGGTCGCTGAATCGCGGCCTGTGGGACCAGCCCTCCCGTTCCCGGTGGCAGCCCGGTGCCGGAGGCCTCTGTCTCCACTCGATCTGCACCTGGCCGGGCGACCCCATGCGGATGGCGGTCGGAATCTCCGCGGCCGGGGTGTGGCTCACCGATGACGGCGGGGAGACCTGGCGGCGCGGTGTTCGGGGGATCGTGGCCCGCTACCTGCCCGAGGAGGCCAGGGCGAACGCGGTGGATCTGTGCGTGCACAACATGCACCGCTCGCCGATCGAGCCCGCCACCCTCTACATGCAGTTCCACGGCGGCGTGTATCGCTCCGACGACGCGGGCGAGTCATGGGTGGACATCGGGGCCGGCTTGCCCTCGGACTTCGGCTTCCCGGCGGTGGTCGACCCGCACGATGCGAACCGCATGTTCGTGATCCCCATGAATGCGGACGGAGACCGGGTCACCTGCGGCGGCCGCCTTCGCGTCTTCGAGACTCGCGACCGCGGGCGGACGTGGTCGGCGCGCTCGGATGGCCTCCCCGAGGACGATGCCTTCTTCACGGTGCTGCGGCAGGCCTTCTGTCACGACCGGCGCGCGCCGCTCGGCCTGTACTTCGGAGCCGAGTCGGGCGAGGTCTTCGGCTCGGCGGACGGAGGGGTCTCCTGGATCTCCATGGCCGACCGCCTGCCGCCGATCCTGAGCGTGCGCTGCTCGAGCTAGCCCCTTGGCCCTGTCCGCGCGCTGCCCGTGTCGTCATCGCTTCGCTGCTTGCCTATCATGCGCCGCGTGAGGCGGCGGGTGGCGATCCGGTGGAGCGACATGGACGCGTTCGGTCACGTCAACGGCGACGGTCGCGCGGGACCCCGCGACAGGGCGGTCACATGTATCTGAGTCCGACCGAGGAGGATCGCCTCCGCATCTTCGCTGCGGCGGAGCTGGCGCGACGAGTGCTCGAGCGAGGCCAGCGGCTGAACGCTCCCGAGGCGGTCGCGCTGATCGCCGACGAGATGCACATGGCCGCGCGTCTGGGCGCGAGCTGGACGGAGGTTCGGCGGGCGGGCATGGCCGCCGTGTCCGTGGACCAGGTCCTCGAGGGGGTGGAGGAGCTCGTTGCCGAGGTCCGGGTCGAGGTCCTGCTCGGGGACGGCCGGCGCCTGGCGGTCGTGCGCGATCCCATCGGGGGGGCCGCCGGTCACGGGGTCCCTCCGATGCCGGAGGGCCGCCTCGAGGAGGCGATCGAGCTGTCCCCTGGCCGGGGGAGGCGACGCCTCACGGTGACGAACACCTCGGCTCGCCCCGTGCGCGTCTCGTCCCACTACCCGTTCTGGAGGACGAACGCGCGGCTTGAGTTCGACCGGAACGCGGCCCGAGGGTTTCGTCTCGACATCCCGGCCGGCAGCTCGATCAGGTGGGCTCCCGGTGAGGCACGCGAGGTGGACCTCGTGGCGCTCGAGCGCGAGGAGCCGTCGGGAGAGGGTGAATAGTGGCGAGCATCTCGAGGAGGGACTACGCGTCGCGCTACGGGCCGACCACGGGCGACCTCGTTCGGCTCGGCGACGCCGACCTCTTCGTCCGGGTCGAGCGGGACGACGTCGGCCACGGCGACGAGCCCCTGTGGGGCTACGCGAAGAACATACGGTCCCGGATGACCCAGCACGACCGCGCCGCCTCCGAGAGCGAGCTGGACGTCCTGGTGGCCGGCGTGCTGCTGATCGACCCGCTGCTCGGCGTCGTCAAGACCAACGTCGGCATCAAGGACGGACGGGTCGTCGGCCTCGGGCGGGCCGGCAACCCCGACGTGCTGGCCGGCGTGGACCTCACCATCGGGCCCAATACGCTGCCGCTGATGGCCTATGGGCTGGTGGCGACCCCCGGCGGCGTCGACAGCCACGTCCATCTGATCACCCCGCGACTCGTTCCGGCCGCCCTGTCGGCGGGCATCACGACACTGATCACGGCGGGCTTCGAGGAGCCTCCGTACCACATGATGCGCCTGCTTCAGGCGTTCGAGGGCCTGCCCGTCAACGTCGGGCTGCAGGCGAGCGCGCGGGCGGCGAATCCCTCGGCCCTCCGGCGGACGATCGAGGCCGGCGCCATCGGGATGAAGATCCACGAGGACTGGGGCGCCTACCCCGAGATCATCGACGCCACGCTCCGGGTTGCGGAGGCTCACGACATCGCGGTGTGCCTGCACACCGACGGGCTGAACGAGTCCTGCGAGCTCGAGGAGACCGTGGCGGCGGTCGCCGGGCGCACCGTGCACGCCTACCACGTCGAGGGCGCCGGCGGCGGTCACGTCCCGGACCTCATCGGGCTGGTGCGGGAGCCGAACGTCATCTGCTCGTCGACGACGCCGACCATCCCCTACGGGGTCTCGGCGCCGGCCGAGCACGTGGACATGATCCTGCTCGTCCACGGCGGTTCCGTCCGCGTGCCGGAGGACGTCGCGGCCGCCGCCGAGCGGATCCACGTGCCCTCGATGGCGGCCGAGGGCCCGCTCCACGAGCTCGGGGCGATCAGCGTGGTCAACAGCGACTCGCAGGGGATGGGCCGGATCGGGGAGACGATCCGGCGGACCTGGCAGCTCGCCCACGTGATGAAGCACTGGCGCGCGAGCGAGGCAGGCGCCGGCTGGCCCGAGCCGGTCCTGCCGCCGGCGAGTGGCGGCGAGGGCCGGGGCGGGACGGGCGACGACAACGCGCGGGTCCTTCGCTACCTCGCGAAGTACACGATCGAGCCGGCCCGGACCCACGGGATCGCGGGAGAGGTGGGATCCCTCGCGCCGGGCGCGCTCGCCGACCTCGTGCTCTGGCGCCCGACCCACTTCGGCGTGCGTCCCGAGCTGGTCCTGAAGGGCGGGTACCCGGTGTGGGGGGCGCTCGGCGAGGGAAACGCCTCCGTGGAGGGCGTCGAGCCGGTCCGCTACGGACCCCACTGGGGTGGGCTCGGCATGGCGCCTCCGTCGGTGTCCGTCACCTTCGTGTCGGCCTCCGCCCTGGACTCCGGGATCGCCGCCCGGCTCGCGTCCCGCCGAAGGTTCGTCGCGGTGCGGGGGACGAGGTCGATCCGTCGCGAGGGGCTGTTCGCGAACACCGCGGCGCTGCCGGTGGAGGTCGATCCGTCGACGGGGGCCGTGCGCCTCGATGGGCGGACGCTCGCCGCGGAGCCGGTGAGCGAGCTCCCGCTCAACCGCCGCTACCTGCTCGGGTAGCCGGAGGGTCCGTTGGCCTTCGGTAGCGTAGCCGGCGAAGGGTCGTCGAGGGGGACGGGAACATGGGAAACGGGGAGTACGCGGAGCTCGTGTTCACGGGCGGCGCGGTGTACACGGTGGACGCCATCCGGTCGTGGGCCGAGGCCGTGGCGGTTCGGGACGGCCGAATCGCGGCCGTCGGACCCGAGCGCGACGTACGCGAGCTGATCGGGCCGGGGACCGAGGTCGTCGACCTGCACGGACGCATGCTGCTCCCTGGCTTCCAGGACGCGCACGTCCACGCCGCCGGCGGCGGCATGGAGCGCACCCAGTGCGACCTGGCGGAGGCCCACGGGCGGGACGACTACCTCCGCATCGTGGCCGCTTACGCGGAGCGCGCCCCGCGGGCCGAGTGGATTCTCGGCGGCGGGTGGTCGATGGACGTCTTCCCCGGGGGAGTGCCGAGCAAGGAGGATCTCGACCGCGTCGTCCCAGACCGCCCGGTGTTCCTCTCCAACCGCGACCACCACGCGGCCTGGGTGAACTCGCGAGCCCTCGAGCTCGCCGGCATCGACGCCGCCACCCCCGATCCGGCGGACGGTCGCATCGAGCGCGACGCGCGGGGGGATCCCGTCGGCACCCTCCAGGAGGGCGCGATGGCGCTCGTCGAGCGCTTGGTGCCGAGGCTCACCGTCGAGGACCAGGTGCGGGGGATCCTCGAGGGGCAGCGGTATCTCCATGCCCTCGGCATCACCGCCTGGCAGGAGGCGATCGTCGGCGACTACCCCGTGACCCCCGACTGCTACGACGCCTACCTCGCGGCCGACCGGGGCGGCCGCCTGACCGGGCGGGTCGTCGGCGCCCTCTGGTGGGAGCGTGGCAGGGGCGAGGGCCAGATCGACCGCATCCTCGAGCGGCGCGAGCGCGCCGGCGCCGACGGCCGGTTCCGGGCGACGTCGGTGAAGATCATGCAGGACGGCGTGTGCGAGAACGGCACGGCCTCGATGCTCTCCCCCTACCTCGACGGGCACGGGCACGAGACGACGAACGCCGGGGCGAGCTTCTTCGATCTGCAGGAGCTGAAGGGATTCGTCGCGCGCATCGACCGCGAGGGGTTCCAGGCGCACTTCCATGCGATCGGGGATCGAGCGGTGCGCGAGGCGCTGGACGCCGTCGAGGCCGCGCGGCGGGCGAACGGATCGTCCGACCACCGTCACCACGTCTCCCACATCCAGGTGGTCCACCCGGAGGACCTCCCTCGCTTCCGCGCGCTCAACGTGACGGCGAACGGTCAGCCGCTGTGGGCCTGCAACGATCCCCAGATGACCGAGCTCACGGTCCCGTTCCTCGGGCCCGAGCGGTCCAGCTGGCAGTACCCGTTCGGAAGCCTCGTGCGCTCGGGCGCGACGCTCTGCTTTGGCAGCGACTGGCCGGTGTCGAGCCCGAATCCCCTGTGGGAGATGCACGTCGCGGTGAACCGAACCGTTCCGCCCGGCTACCCGTACGCGGGCGAGGAGAGGGGGGGCGAGGCGCTGCTGCCGCGGGAGCGGGTCGATCTCCCGACCGCGATCGCGGCATTCACGATCGGGTCCGCCTACGTCAACCACCTCGAGCGCGAGACCGGCTCGATCGAGCCGGGGAAGCGAGCCGACCTCGCGGTCCTCGACCGCAACCTGTTCGCGCACCCTGCGACGGAGATCGGGCTCGCAGAGGTCGATCTCACGCTCGTCGACGGGCGTGCGGTGTTCGACCGGGGAACCGTCTGACGAGGTGCGGCGCGAGGTTCAGGCCGGAGGAGGCGGCGCGAACGTCCCCGGTGCCGGGGGGACGGGGGCCGTCCGAAGGCCGCCGGCGGCCGGACCCACGTACCGCGCGCTTCCGAAGCCGAGGATCGGATAGAAGATGAACGACAGGAAGATCAGGCCGAGCGCGAAGCCGACGCCCTTGCCGAAGCTCCTGGACAGATCCACGGCCACGATGATGCCGATCACGAGGTTGACGATCGGCACCAGGTAGAGCAGCAGCCACCACCAGGGCCGGCCCACGATCTTCAGCATGACGTAGATGTTGTAGATCGGGACGATGATCGCCCAGCCCGGCTGGCCCGCCTTCGCGTAGATCCGCCATCCGGCCGCCAGGTAGAAGACCACGATGGCCAGGTACACGACGGTGAGTCCCGCCAGGGCACCGCTGGAGCTGCTGAGCGCGAACGACCTCACGCCAATCCCCCCTCGTCCGTCGTCGGTCTGCCGCAAGGACTCTATTCGAACCTTGAGCCCATTTCGAGCACCCTCGGCAGGAGTCGAGTGCCCTGACGGACGGACGATTCCGGATCGGCTACGCGGATTCCTCCGAGCCGGCCCGGAGCGAGGAGCCACCCCCGGCCCCGGATCGCGTCCGCGCGCGGAGCGGGACAGGAGCCTCGAGCAGCAGCTGCAGGGAGGAGACCGCGTCCTCCACGGCCACGTTGGCGGCGACCTGCCGCCCCAGGCCGTCCCGCAAGAGCGAGACGTAGCGACCCCCCGCCATGAACCCGACCCGGAAGGCCAGGGAGGCGGCACGCAGGGCGGCGCGGTCGGCGCGTTGCGCTGCGCGCCCCCCGCGGATGCCGTGGACCACGCTCAGGCTCGCGATCTCCCGCCACGCCTGGGAGACGCCGGGGTATGCGGTGTCGAAGTGCGTGCGCCTCTCGGACATCGGCGGAACCTCCTGGCAGAGGGATTGCCCGAGACTCGCCGAGCCGGCCGCGAGCCTGCACGGCCGTACGACCCCCCGGTCGCGGGACCAGCGCCTCTGGGGCGCGCCGTCGCCCGCGAGCCATTCTGTCGCCCACGTTCGGCCACGTTCGTCGGGCGCCGGTACGCGACGGTGCGGACGGGTTCCCGCAGAGGGGGATGAGCCGGATGCACCGACGTCCGGTAGGCGGTTCGTCGCGTCTCCTGACCATGGTGCAGCCGAAACGCCCGGCGCCGGCCGTGTCGGCCGCTCCCAGCGCATGCAGGGGGGTGGTCGCGTGAACGAGGAGGGTCCCATCCTTCGCGGATCGGCGATCCAGAGCTACGACCGGGCAACGCGTCGGTGGTCGGCGGACCGGGTCTGCATCGCAGACGGGTGCGGAACCCGCCTGTCCGTCTACAACGGGTTGCCATACTGCTGGCAGCACACCCCGAGGCGACCCTGGAGTGGGGACCGCAACCACGTGCTCGCCTCGTGACCGATCCCGAGTGTCAACCCGACGCCTCTTCCTGGAGCCGTCTCAGCTCGTCCTGCACCTCCTCGAGGTCGAGCTCCAGCCGGCGCCTGAGCCACTCGAGGCTGCGAATGCGCTCTTGGGTGGTGGGCGGGCGGCCGAAGGATGGAGCAGGTCCGTACGTGGGGACGGCGCCGCTCCATCGGCTCGGGGACGGGGCTGGTGGAGGTACACCAAACCTCGCCCACCATGGGTCCCAGGTGTCCCAGGCAACGCGTCGCAGGTACCGACGATGACGTCGCATCCTCAACGCCCCCTTCTGCAACCACTTTCCAGGGACGGGACGCGTCACGCGACGGGCGTAGGCCCCTCCGGCCCGGGGTCGTTGGGCCCGGGGTCGTTGGGCCCGGGGTCGTTGGGCCCGGTGCGGTCGGCGCCGCCATCTCGTTCGAGTGGGAGCCGCCCACGGTCGCCGAGGCGGCGCGCCCGGGGGGCCGCTGCTCGCGGCCGGCGGCACGACGCCCTATGTTGGCGGTGGCGGCAAGCGCGGACCTGCGACACGAGAGGGGGATGACATGGGCCAGAGAGTCGTGCACTTCGAGATCACGGCCGACGACCCGCGACGGGCGGTCGAGTTCTACTCGAAGACCTTCGGATGGGAGTTCGATTCCTGGGGCGGCCCCGAGACCTACTTCCTGGCGAGCACGGGCAAGGATGTCCCCGGCATCGACGGCGCCGTCACGGAGCGCTTCGAGCACGGCCAGCCGATCGTGAACACGATCGGCGTGGAGAGCTACGAGGACGCCGCGCAGAGGGTGCGGGCCAACGGCGGGCAGGTGATCCAGGACAAGCAGGCGATCCCGGGCGTCGGCTGGTTCAGCTACTGCCGGGACACCGAGGGCAACGTCTTCGGCATCATGCAGCCCGACGAGTCCGCACGGTGACCACCCGGGGCTCATCCCGGGCCAGGGTCGAGGCGAACATGGCACCGGTCGTGATGGTGAGCGGGGCCGCCGGCGGCATCGGTGGCGCGACGGCCCGGCGGTTCGCATCCGGGGGATGGGGGGTCGCCCTCGCCGACCGCGACGCGGCCGGCCTGGCAGCCCTGGCCGGGGAGCTCGGGGAGGCCGGCGTTGGCCCGTTCGTTCTCGACGTCAGCGACGTGGCGGCCTGCAGGATCGCCCCCATCACCGGCACCAACCTGTCCATCGACTTCGGTCTGTCGGCGGGGGTGTGAGGCCGTGGGGCCGCTCCGCCGCATCGCCCGAGCAGGAGGAGACGCCACGTGGGAACCGTCATGACGGTGACCGGTCCAGTCGCGGAGGACGAGATCGGTCTTGTGCTCCCTCACGAGCACATCTTCATCAACACGGTGCGGGAGTACCGGGGAACCGGGCTGCTGAACGACGAGCACCTGGCGGTCCGCGAGGTGAGCCTGTTCCGGGAGGAGGGAGGCGGGACGATCGTCGAGCTGACGCCGGTGGAGCTCGACCGGGACCCGGCCGCGCTGCGCAGGGTTGCCGAGGCCACCGGCGTGCACGTCGTCATGGGCTGCGGGCACTACCGCGACCCGTACCTCGACCGGGACTGGTTCGATCGAACCGCGCCGGACGCGATCGCCGACCTGATGGTGCGAGACATCGAGGAGGGGGCCGACGGCACCGGCGTGCGCGCGGGGATCATCGGCGAGATCGGCGCCGACAAGCGGTACGTTTCGGCGGCCGAGGAGCGGTCCTTTCGTGCGGCCGCTCGGGCGCACCGTCGCACCGGTCTCGCGATCAGCACGCACGCCGCCCGGTGGCCGGTCGGGCTGGCACAGCTCGAGATCCTGACGGCGGAGGGGGTGGATCCCGGGCGCGTGATCGTCGGCCACGCGGACACCGTGCCGATGCCCGACTACCACCTCGAGCTTGCCCGGCGCGGCTGCTACGTGCAGTTCGATTCCATCGGGACCGGCACCGCGTACGACCTCGATCGGGCCGTCGACTACGTCCTGAACCTGGTCCGGGCGGGGTTCGAGGACCGGATCCTGCTCTCCCACGATGTCTTCCTCCGCGGCCACATGCGCGCGGACGGCGGGTGCGGGTACGGGTACCTGTTCACCTCGTTCCTGCCGCGGCTGATCGAGGCGGGCCTGGACGAGGAGCAGGTCCGGGCGTTCGTCACGGCCAACCCGCGGAGGGCGCTGACCGGGGCCGCGTAGCGGCCCCGGTCGGAACATCGGGCCGGCGAATCTGGTTCGAATCCCGGGACGGGCGAGCGGGCGGAGCATGGTGGGGCTGGACACGGCGGTGACGGGACGGGGGCGAGACCTTGGCCGCCCCGGCGCCCTGGCGGTCCTGGCCACGGCCCAGCTGGTCCTCGCCCTCGACTACTCCATCGTGAACGTCGCGCTGCCGTCGATCGCGCGCTCGCTCGGGTTCGGCCACGGCTCGGTCCAGTGGGTCATCAGCGCCTACGCCCTCACCTTCGGCGGCTTCCTGCTGCTGGGTGGCCGGGCCGCCGACCGGCTGGGGCGCCGGCGGATGTTCGTCCTGGCGCTCGCCGTCTTCGGGACCGCCTCCCTCGCCGGGGGCTTTGCCGGCTCGCCGGCGGTGCTGGTGGCGAGCCGGGCCGTGCAGGGCCTGGGGGGCGCCGTGCTGTTCCCGGCCACGCTGTCGCTGATCACCACCACCTTCCCGGAGGGCCGGGAGCGCAACCGCGCCCTCGCCGTGTGGGGGTCGGCCGGCGGGAGCGGCCTCGCGGTGGGCGTGCTGGCCGGAGGGCTGCTGACCAGTGCGTTCGGATGGCGATCGGTCCTGTTCGTGAACGTCCCGATCGTGGCCCTCCTGCTGGCGCTGGCGCCGGTCGTGCTGCCCCGGCAGGTGGCGCGGCGCGGCGGCGGGCGCTACGACGTCCCCGGGGCGGTGACGGCGACCGCGGGGTTGGTGCTCGTCGTGTTCGCCCTGGTGCAGGGACCGGTCGCCGGGTGGACCTCGCCCGAGATCCTCGGCGCCGCCGCCGCCGGGCTCGTCCTGCTCCTCGCCTTCGTGGCCATCGAGCTGCGGTCGCCGAGCCCGCTGATGCCGCTGCGACTGCTGCGGCTGCGGACCATGCGGGGCGGTGTGCTGGTGACGGCCGCGTTCATGGCCTCGTTCGGCCTGCAGTTCTTCTTCCTGACCCTGTACCTGCAGCAGGTCCGGGGCCAGCGTCCGGTGATCGCCGGCCTCGCCTTCGTGCCGCTCGTAGCCGCGATCGCGGTCGGGGCCAACCTGGGGGCGCGGCTCGCCACGCGCATCGGCGTGGCCCGCACGCTGGCCGGGGCCATGGCGCTCGGCGCGACCGGGCTCCTCCTGTACACGCGCCTGCACCCGACCGGGGCGCTCGCCGCCCTCGTGATCGCCGAGATCGTGGCGGGACTCGGGCACGGGGCGTCGTTCACCAACATGTTCATCGCCGCCGGCACCGGGGTCGCGCACTCCGAACAGGGGATCGCCTCCGGAATGGCCTCGACGGCCCAGCAGGTCGGGGGCGCGATGGGCCTCGCGCTCCTCGTGGCGCTGCTGACGGCCCGGGCCGACGCCCTCGGGCTGCACGGCGGGCTGGTGACGGCGCCGCCGCACATCCTCGACTCGGCCCTGCACGCGACGTTCGCGGCGCAGGCCGCGATCGCCATGGCCGGCGCCCTCGTCGCCGCGTTCGTGATCGGGCGCCCCGCGCGCGCCTCGGAGCCGGCCGGGCCGTAGCGGGCGGGCCGTCGCGGGCGGGGTTCAGGCGGAGCGTCCGGCCGCCGAGCCCTCCCTGGCGTGCCGCGCGGCCTGTGTCAGCACGTCGCGGATCAGGGAGGGGGCGCATCCCTTGACGAGGTAGCAGAACGCTCCGGCCACCTCCGCGCTGGTGCCGAGGTCCGGGTCGTCGTAGATCGTGAGGATCACGACCTCGATGGCGGGGAACCGCTCCCGGATGGCCCGGGTCGCCTGGATGCCGTCCATCCCGGGCATTCGCAGGTCCATCAGCACGACCTCGGGGGCGCACCGGGGGACGAGCGCCAGCGCGTCCTCCCCGCTGTGGGCCTCGCCCACCACCTCGAACCCCTCGCCGGCCAGAAGGCCGGAGAGGGCCCTGGTGGTCCCGGGCTCGTCGTCGACCACCAGCACCCGCGGGGGTCGGTCGAGCGACGGGCGAGGGCCGGACTCACGCATCGGGCACTCCGCAGGGCGACGGACGTCCCATGGAGGAGGTATCGGCGCCGGCCTGGCTTGACCTGATCGATCAGGAGCGAAGACGCGGCGCGAGCCGCGGGGCCGGGAGCCGACGTGACGCCGCGAGCCCCCTGCCGGCGGCCGCAGCAGCCTGGCTCGACCGGAGCTTCGGCCTGCGCGTTCGCCCCGCCCAGGTGCGAACCGTGCCCGACGTCCTGCGGGGGATCGAGCTCACCATCGAGCTGTGCTCCCGGCCGGCGAGCCCGGTCGTCGTGCCGACCCCCTCGTACCCGCCGTTCTTCGCCGTGGTGCGGGCGTGCGGCCGCGAGGTCGTCGAGGTCCTGATCGTGCGCCGCGGTGAACCCACAGCGATCTCTCTTCGCGAGGGAGGGGGAGCTCCATCGGTTCGAGCCGTGCATCGGCGCGAGATGCCTCCCGCCCAACCACCGCGTGTGGGCCGTGGGCCTCGAAGGCGTGTTCCCACCCGCGTCCTGCGGCCCGATGCGCTCCCGGGGACCTTCCAACGTCAACCGCTGCTTGGTGCCGGATCACCACGCGCTGGTGATCGTGGACTCCGCGACGGGGCGCTTCGTCCTGACGGTGCTCAGCCCGTAGCCGGAGCGCCCGACACCTGGCCTTGCTGACCGGGAACAGTCGAGGTGGTCAAGCGGCGCGCCGGCGGCCGCTCGCGGGTGCTCAGCCCGCCCTCGTAGATCCAGGCGCTCCGGGGGGCAGAGCGTGCGATCTCGTTGTCGTGGGTCACGAGGACGAGCGTCTGCCCCTGCCGTTCCCACAGCCGGCGCAGCAGCCGCACGATCTCGTCGCGCATGTCCTGGTCGAGGTTGCCGGTCGGTTCGTCGGCCAGGATGACCCGCGGCGACTTGACCAGCGCCCGTGCGATCGCCGCCCGCTGCTGCTGGCCTCCCGAGAGCTCGAGCGGGAGGTGGCCCGCCCGGTCCTCGAGCCCCACGTTCCGCAGCGCGCCGAGGGCGCGCTCGCGCCGCTCGGCGGCGTCGATCCGCAGCGGCACGAGGGCCGCCTCGACGTTCTCGAGCGCGGTGAGGGTCGGGATCAGGTTGAAGGTCTGGAACACGAAGCCGAACGCCCGGCCCCGCAGCTCGGTGAGCTGGCGCTCGCTCAGCTCGGAGAGGTCGCGGCTCTCGAACACGATCGTCCCGGACGTCGGACGGTCGAGGGCGCCGAGCAGCTGGAGCAGGGTCGACTTCCCGTGCCCGGTCGGTCCCTGCACCACGAGGAAGTCGCCCTCCTCGATGGCGAGGTTCACGTCCCGCAGCGCCACCACCTCCGCGCCGTCCTTGCGGAACCGCTTTCCGACGTCGGTGAGCTGATACATCGTGTCCTCCTCCGTTCCGCTACTCGACCCTGCGCAGCGCCTCCGCCGGGCGGAGCCGGGCGACGCGCCACCCGCCGACGAGCCCGGCCAGCAGCCCCCCGCCGAGGGCGAGGAGGAAGGCCATCAGGAAGGTGCCCGCGTGGACCGGCGCCGACAGATGCACCTGCACGGTCTGCGCGCCGGCGGCCGCGGCGCGCGCGAAGGGTCCCGCGAACCCGCCCGGTCCCGCGGATGCGACCGGCCCGACGGTCGCCCGCAGCGTCGGGGCCAGCCTCGCGACCAGGGCGGCGCCGCCGGCCCCGAGCGCGATCCCCACGGCCGCCCCGAGGACGCCCTGGCTCAGGGTCTCGCCGAGGATCTGCGCGACGACGCGGCGCGTCCGCCATCCGAGCGCCTTCAGCGTCCCGAACTCGCGCACGCGGCGGACGACGGAGGACACGGTGAGGAGGCTGGCGACGGCGAAGGCGGCGGCCAGTGCCACGACCGAGAGCCAGGTGGCGAGGTTCCCCGCCAGGCTCGAGGCCGTCGACAGCGATCCGGACACCTGCGAGGCGAGGTCCTGCGCGGTCGTGATCGTGGCCTTCGGCAGCGCGCGATGGATCTCGGACTGGACGGCCGGGATCGCCGGGGCGCTGGCCGCCCGGACGAACACCTGGTTCACGTCACCGGCGACCCCGGCCACCTTCTGCGCCTCGGCCAGCGGCAGGTAGACGTCGGCCGGCTGTCCCCCGGCCGGCGAGGAGGCGATGCCGATCACCGTGAAGTTCGTCCCCCCGACCGAGACCGACGATCCGACCTTCAACCGCTGCTGCTTCGCGTAGGCCGCGTCGACGATCGCCACCTTCGCGGTTGCGTCCGACGCGGAGAAGAACCTGCCCGAGGTGATCTCGGAGGCAGCCAGCGGTCCGACGCCCGTCGCGGTCACGTCGATCCCCTCGAGGGAGGAGGATGAGATCTGGATCGGCGGCACCGACGGCAGCGCTCCCGGAGTTCCGCTCCCTCCGCCGGCGCCGAACCCGGAGCCGCCCGATCCGGTGCCCGACGGCCGGACGAAGTGCCCCGTGAGGTGGATCTGCTCCAGGGAGAGCGCGCCGGCAGCCTGGCTCACCTTCGGGAGCCTTCCGACCGAGGAGACCGAGGAGGCCGAGAACATCGCGAGGCCCGGCGCCCCGAACGTGCGATCCCTGGAGAACGCGTGCCCCTGTTGGGTGCGGTCGCCGGGATTCAGCCCGAACCGCTGCGGGCCACCCGAGCCCGCGACCGCGGCCTCGGTCACCGTGACATCGGTCCCGACGCCGTACAGGGAGTGCAGCACCTGCCCCTGGGCGTCGTGGACGCCGTCGGCCACGGCCGTGACGACCATGACCAGGGCGATCCCGAGTCCGAGCCCGACGGCGACGACGGCGGCCTGCCGCCGCCGCCGCCGGAGCTCGCGAGACAGATAGGTGATGAACACTGCCGCCTCCTGGACGGGACGGGCCGTGGTGACCTTCGTCGTCCCGCACCCGGCGAGTGGACGGCGGTCACCTGAAGGCGTGCTGAGAGTCGCCCGAGAATCTGCTGAGAATCTTCGGGCGAACCCACAGCGTGCTCTCAGACGCCTCTCAGGGTCCTCTCAGGACGGCGCGCTTCACTGAGGTCGTCGAACGACCACAGGATCAAGGCGGTGATCGCAGATGTGGGGCTACCGTATGGGACCGGGTTGGGGGCCGCACGCCGGATGGGAATGGCTCGGCGGGCTCGTCCCGCTGCTGATGTTCCTCGTCCTCGTGGGGCTCGGGATCTGGCTCGTGGTTCGGCTCACCGGGACTCGGGCTCGCCCGATGTCGGCAGCGCCGGGCGGGCCTGCGCCGCTCGCGTCCCCCGGCCCACGGCCCGACGCGGCGTCCGAGCAGCTCCGGATGCGATACGCGCGGGGCGAGATCGGTCGGGAGGAGTTCCTGGTCGCGCTGCAGGACCTCGCGGGGGCGCCGGGCGTCCCGGGCGTGGCGGGCACGACCGGCGGCGCCCCCGCCGCGCCGGAGCCCCCTGCTTCCCCCGCCGGCGCCTGACGGATCCGGCGGGGGCCGCGGCCGGGGTTTCGCCGCGCTCCGGCTAGATTGGAGGCCATGTCGCTCCTGTTCTGCGGGCTCACCCTGCGCGGGACCGAGTTCCGCAACCGCGCGTGGGTGAGCCCGATGTGCCAGTACTCGGCCGAGGACGGGATGCCGAACGAATGGCACCTGGTCCATCTGGGCTCGAGGGCCGTCGGCGGCGCCGGCCTGGTGCTCACCGAGGCGACGGCCGTCTCGCCCGAGGGCCGGATCAGCCCGAACGACACCGGCCTGTGGTCCGACGCGCACGCGGAGGCCTTTGGCCGCATCGCCGCCTTCGTGCGCGCGCAGGGCGCGGTTCCAGGCGTGCAACTCGCGCACGCCGGCCGGAAGGCCTCGACGCGCCGCCCCTGGCAGGGCCGAGGGGCCGTCCCCGCCGCCGAGGGCGGGTGGGCGACGGTGGCGCCGTCCCCGGTGGCCTTCGGCGGGCTGCCGGCCCCGCGGGAGATGGACGAGGACGAGCTCCGTCGGGTCCGCGAG
>JAJYGO010000504.1 GCA_021785115.1 Chloroflexota bacterium
CCTGGTGGGCGACGACCCCTACGCCCGCCGGACCCAGCGCCTGGCCCGCCAGTGGGAGGGCAGCGAGCAGGCCCGCCTGATCACCCGGTTCGACGACGTCCGCGGCGTGGTGACCAAGCGCGGCGCGCGCAGCACCTTCATGGTGGACAAGTCGATCGGCTACCACACCGCCGGGCTGTCGGCCGTGATGCACGAGCTCGCGCCCGGGCTGTACCAGTCGCGCCATCGGCACGGCGGCGAGGCGTGGCTGTACGTGATCTCGGGAACCGGCTACAGCGTCCTCGACGATGTCCGCTACGACTGGGAGGCCGGCGACCTGATCGTGGTCGACCACTGGGTCTGGCACCAGCACTTCAACGCGTCGAGCGAGCGGACGGCCCGGCTGGTCCGGATCCACAACTTCGATGCCCTGTACGACATGATCCGGATCTTGATGGACCCCCTCAACCTGTTCGAGGAGCTGCCCAAGCTCGACGCGCCGGACCTCACCGGCATCGTCTGGCCGGACCACTTCGACGGCCGGCCCGAGGCCTGAGTTGCCTGCGATCGTCATCCCGCCCGGCGTCGAGGGAATCGTCGGGCTGCGCGAACTGCCCGACGAGGCCTGGGACGACCGCTGGGACCGCATCTTCGTCTCGGAGGCGATGAAGGACCGGCTGCGCAACTACATGGTGTTCTCGCTGCGACACCGCCACCGCCTCCGCGAGGTCGCCCTGCCGATGCACGGCCTGCTCGTCCTCTCAGGCCCGCCGGGCACCGGCAAGACCACCCTTGCCGGCGGCCTCGCGAACCGGGCTGCGCGGGAGATCGGCTCGCCCATCCTGTTCGTGGACATCAACCCCCACGCGTTCCCGAGCCAGCTGCTGGGCGAGAGCCAGCGCAGCGTCGCGCGGCTGTTCGAGCGGACGCTCCCCGACCTCGCCCAGCGCGGTCTGCCCACCGTCGTCCTCCTCGACGAGGTCGAGGCGCTGGCGGTGAGCCGCACCGGCGCCTCGCTCGAGACGAACCCGGTGGACGTGCACCGGGCGACCGATGCGGTGCTGGCCGGCGTGGACCACGTCGCCCGCGCGTGCCCGAACGTGACCTTCGTCGCCACGACCAACCACCGGGCCGGCGTCGACGGCGCATTCCTGTCGCGGGCCGACCTCATCGAGGAGGTCGGGTTCCCGGGCGCCGACGCCGTCCGCACGATCCTCGTGGACACGATCCGCGAGCTGACCGACGCTCCCCTCGACGAGCCCGAGCTGGCCGTCCTCGCGGAGGCGTGCGCGGCCAGCCAGATCGACGCCCGCCAGGTGCGCAAGCTCGTGCTGCGCGCGGTCTGCGACCGGCGCGAGCTCGCCCTGGACCCGACGGCCATCCGGATCGCCGATGTCGAGGCCGCCTTCCGGGCGGAGCGCGACGCCCTGGAGGCGGCCGTCTGATGGCCGGCGCCCGCCCCGGCACCAGCCCCGATCCGGGCGGTGCGAGCAAGGGCGCACCGATCCCGCGCGACGCCGTGCTCCTCGCGAGCGCGATCTTCCTGTTCGTGTCGGCGACCAACCTGCTGACGCCGCTGGTCCCCATGGTCCGCCTCGACCTCGGCGTCAGCATCGCGACGGCCGGACTCATCGTGGGCTCCTATGGCTTCGCGCGTCTGATGGCCGACATCCCGTCGGGCTTCCTGTCCGACCGGTTCGGGCACCGCCGGCTGAGCATCTTCTCGGTGCTGCTCCTGATCGCGAGCTCATGCGTCGGCGTGACCGCGAACAGCGTCGAGGTGCTGATCGCGGCCCGCGTCGGCAGCGGCATCGCCGTCGGGTTCCTGGCCACGATCATCCTGTCCGCGCTGAGCGCCACCGCGACGACTCACAACCGGGGCAAGGTCATGAGCCTGTTCCACGTCGCCAACAACACGGGCATCGCGGTGTACCCGCTGATCGGCGGCGTCATCGGGGCCACCCTGGGCTGGCGGGAGACCTTCCTCGCCACGGCCTCCCTGTCGGTCGTGGGCGCAGTCCTGCTGCTGTCCGTCCTGCCGCGCATCGACTTCACGCGGGGCGGCCGCCGTGGGAGCAGCGACGAGTCGCGCGTCCTGCACGGTCGCCAGCGGACAGTGGCGTCGCTCTCGACGCACGTCGGCGTCGTCGCGAACATGATCCACCGGCACGGCTTCCGGAACACGGTGCTGCCCCTCTACGCCGCGACGTCGCTGGCGCTGGGCGGGGTCTCGATCGCGACGGCGATCGCGCTCATGTCGGTCACCGGGCTGATGGTCGCGACGCCCGGCGGCATGCTCGGCGACCGGATCGGGCGGCGCCGCGTGATCACGGCCGGCCTGGCCGCGGTGGCGGCCGGAGACCTCGCGTTCATGCTCAGCCACGACCTGCTGACGTTCATCCTGCTCGCCGCGCTGATCGGGTTCGGCGACTTCTTCACCAGTTCGCAGACCGCCCTGCTGTCCGAGATCGTCCCCGCCGCGGATCGGACCCGATCGCTCGCCGGCTACCGCTTCTCCTCCGACCTCGGGGCGCTGCTGGGGCCGATCGTCCTGGCCGCCGTGATGGACTCCTACGGGGCGCACGCGGCGATCCTGACGGCGGTCGGCGTGCTGTTCGCCGCCTCCGCGATCGCCTGGATCGGCGTCCCCGCCCGCGTCGAGAACCCCGCCACGCATGAACCTGCCCTGGCTCCCGTCCCGCTCACTGCCCAGTCGCTCCCGCAGGAGGAGGCCTAGAGATGCACCCCGACGACGTCGTCGCACGGATCGACCCGCAGGAGGTCGTCGACCTCGCCCTGCTGCTCGGCAGCACGGACAGCCCGACGGGCAGCGAGGGGCCCGCCGGCCAGGCGGTGTTCGACTGGCTGGCGCAGAACGGCTTCGCGCCCAGGCGCTACGCGCTCGTCGAGGAGCGGTTCAACGTGGCTGCGTGGCTCCCGGGGACGGGCGGCGGCTACAGCCTGGTGTTCAACGCCCACCTCGACACCACGCTCCGCCCCGATGCCGTGTGGTCCGCCAAGGACCCGAACGACCCGCTCTACCACTCGGCCTGGGTGGACGGCGACCAGATCTACGGCGACGGCGTCGTCAATGACAAGGGGCCGATGGCGGCCTTCCTGGTGGCGGCCAAGGCGATCCGCGACGCCGGGTTCCCGCTCCGGGGCGATCTGGTGGTGAGCGCCGTGGCGGGCGAGATCTCGCGGGAGCCGATCGACGAGTGGCAGGGGCCGGCCTACCTGTCGAAGGACCTGGGCGTGCGGTTCATGGCCACCCATGGCGTCGTGGGCGACTTCGCGCTCGTGGCGGAGGGCACGGGCTTCGGCATCGTGGGGATCGAGCCGGGCAAGGCCCACTTCAAGGTGACCGTGGTCACCGACACGCCCCGCTACTACACGCCGTACCTGCCCCGCCCGACCGGCCTGGCGGACTCGCCCAACGCGATCGTCCGGACGAGCGCCGTCATCGCGGCCTTCGAGCGCTGGGCCTACGAGTACCAGCAGCGGCACGCCTACGAGAGCGAATACGGCCGGATCGTGCCCAAGGCGTCGATCAACGCGATCCGCAGCGGCTACCCGTTCAACCTGACCAGCGCGCCCCAGGTGTCGGCGTTCTACGTGGACACGCGGATCCTCCCCGGCGTCAATCCGCTGGACCTCCGCGAGGAGCTGCGCGGCCTGCTCCGCGAGGTGGGCGTCGAGGGCACCGTCGAGCTGTTCCTGTACCGGCCGGGCTACGAGGTGCGCGGCGCCGAGCCGCTCGTCGAGGCGATCCGCCGCCAGCACGCGCTCGTGTTCCCGGCCCCGCCCCAGATCGTGGCGGAACCCGTGACCAGCATGTGGCGCGACACGAACGCGTTCAACGAGCTGGGCATCCCCGCGATCTCGTATGCGCCGCGCTCGGCCAGCCACGCCTCCCGAAAGTCGTTCGCCGTGGCCGACCTCGTCGACGCGGCGAGGGTCTACGCCCGGATCGCGATGGACGTCTGCAACCTCGAGCGGCCGGCCTGGACGCCACTCGGCGCGCACCTCAACCGGGACATCGCGGCCGGCGTCGCGGAGCGGAACCGCTCCCGGGGTTGAGCACGGCCTGGGCGGGCACTCGGCAGGACCGGGCGCGCCCGCCCGGTCAGCGCCGGGAGAGGACGAGGAACAGGGCGCCCGCGACCACGAGCACGACGATCCCGGCGACGAAGACCCCGTCGCCCCACGATTGGTGGCGGTTGACCCGACCGACCGCGATGAGGATCGCGGAGACCACGGCGAGCAGGGTCAGGAACGGGTGGGACCGCACGCGGGATGGCATCTGCTTCCTCCTGGTGGGGCGGCCCGGCCGGCCGCCGGGCGTTGCCCGCTTCGAGCGCTATCCGCGGAACGCATCCATGAACCGCACACGGGATCCGATGCGCATGGCGGAGTTGGCGTAGATGCGGCCGGCCAGCCGAGTGACGCCCACGATGGCCGCGACTGTCAGGGCCAGCGCGAGGGCGACCTGCCAGACGGGCACGTCGCCGCCGGTGGTCCGCACGGGCATGAGGATCGGCGCGAACGGCGGCAGCATCGAGGCGATCGTGGCGACGGGGCTGGTCGGGTTGGCGAGGGTGAGGTACGCCAGCAGGTAGGAGCCGATCTGGAACACCGCGACCGGCGTGACGGCGCTCTGGACCTCCTCGGGGCGCGAGACCAGCGCGGCCATCGTCGCGTAGCCGGTGGCGTAGATCAGGAACCCGAGCAGGAACCACACGAGATAGCCGGCAACTGCTCCGATCTCGAGGGCCGGCGTGGTCACCACGTTCGTTGCGGCGACCGACGCCAGCGTCGCGGCCGCGACGATCGCGAGCTGCAGCAGGGCCACCAGCCCGATCCCGACGACCTTGCCCGCGAGCAGCATGCTGGGCCGAACCGTGGCCAGCAGGATCTCCATGATCCGGGTGGCCTTCTCCTCGACCACCCCCTGGGCGACCATGCTCCCGTAGAGGCCGAGCGTGATGAACAGCAGGATCGCGACGCCCAGGCCGACGACGCGGTCCTGCGTCATCCCGGAACGCGCCGGCTGGAGCGCGTCGACGGGGACCTGCAGCCCGCTGGTCACCGTCGCCAGGACCCCCGGGGGGATGCCGAGCGCCGTGAAGCGCGCCGACAGCACGGCCCGCTGGAGGGCGGTCTGGACCACGGCCGGCGCGGTCTTCTCGACGACCGCGGTCGGTGCCGTCGGGGCGCCGGTCACCAGGACGTCCAGCGTGCCGGCCGACACCTGGGCCCGCCCGGCCGCCTCGTCGGCCACGGTGCTGACCGTGACGGGCTGGCCCATCGAGGCCGCCGTCGCGCTGAAGTCCTGCTCGAGCGCCGCCGCTGCGGTCGTGAACCCGATGTCGAGGCTCGTGGTCCGGCCCCCGACGAGGGAGTACCCGAAGATGGCGACCGCCACGATGGCGACCATCACGACCGTCCCGCCGATGAAGGTCCGGGAGCGGAGGCGGACGAGCGCCTCGCGCCGCGCCACGAGCAGGACGGTCGGCCACGCCGTCACGGCAGGCATCCCGACACGCCGGCCGCGACCAGCGTGCTCAGCGGGCAGACCCTCGCCTGCGGGTAGTAGGGGCCCATGACGGCTGCGGTCGCCGCCGGGTCGTTGTCCTGGGCCACGCGCGCGGGCGAGTTGGCGAAGCTCGGGTTCGCCAGCATGTAGCGGAACGCGAGGAGGTGGGTGGTCGTCGGCTGCGCCGCGGAGAAGGGCAGGAACGTGGCGCCGGCGACGCCCTCGATGGCGGCGCGCTGCGCCTCGGTCCCCAGCACGAAGGCGTAGCCGCCGGCCGCGTCGAGCCTGACCTGGTCGTCCGCGCGACAGCCGGGGTCGATGCCGCCCGAGGGCGTCAGGTTCATCACCGTCGGGATCACCCCGGTCAGGAGCGCGCTGCACAGGGACCAGTAGCGGACGTCCTCGCCGGCCCCGGGCCAGGGCGACGGGTGGTCGCCCGATGCGTGGGTCGGGGCCCTGCCCCAGATCACCACGACGTCGCCGGGGGCCGGGGGCGTGAGATAGGCGAGCACGTACGGCGTGTCCGCGTTCGGCCCGAGCGACTCGATATCCGACTTGAAGAACTGGAACTGGCCGGGCTGCGCCGTCGGAGAGGGGGCCGGCGTCGGCGTCGGCGCGGCGGTGGGCGCCGAGGACGGTTGCGCGGCGGTCGAGGGCGAGTTGGGGGTGGTGCACGGCGCCAGCCGCTCCGACTCGCCTCCCCCCTGCTCCAGCGTCACCGTGGGCGGCACCACCTTCGAGAAGTCGCCAGCGGCCGGCAGGTACACGCGGTACACGAGGAGGCCCTGCCCGTCCGTCGTGCCCGCCGGCGCGATCGGCATCGTGTTCACCTGGCCCGGCGCCGCGTCCTCGCGGAGCGTCACCGTGAAGCGCCCGCCCGGCGCCGCCGGCTGCCGCCAGGGGTTCACGCTGCCCTGGTCCGGGGCGATCTGGTAGTCGGCCAGCGAGGACGACACGCCGTTGCGCGTGAACGGGCTGCTGTACGGCTGCGCGTAGACCGCGAGCGAGGCGTACCGGGCGTCCGGGAAGGTGCCGGTGAGGACGATCCGCAGCCCGGGCGCGACCTGGAACGGCTCCAGCCAGTAGGCCGCGCCCGTGTCCACGATCAGCATATTGTCCGAGACGGCCTCGACCTCCCTCGG
This sequence comes from Chloroflexota bacterium, assembly GCA_021785115.1. Next base: position 6,658 of record JAJYGO010000504.1, read on the forward strand.
CCACGCGCACGCCTGCGTCGCCGCTGGCGGGGATCCTGCGGGGGGCGCCGTCGCAGCCGGCGAGCAGCCGGCGGCCATGACGAGGGCGGCGAGCCCGACGGCGGCGTGCCGCGCCGGGCCCGACGGCCCGACGCCGCGATCGCCAGGGTCCGATCCGACGGGGGGCATGGCGGTCAGCGCCTCGTGAGGATGCCGATCACGATCGTGACCGCCAGGACGCTGTACCCGACCAGCGCGACCGGGTTGCCCCAGGGGCGGCGGTGGTTGAACCGGCCGACCACGATCAGGACGATGGCCACCGCCAAGGGCAGGAGCAGGATCGGGTCAGACAACGCTCGGGGCCTCCGCAGCCTGGCTGTCCCCCACGACGCCGCGGAACACCTCGACCAGGCTCGGCTCCGCGCGCCGGAACTCCCTGACCGGCCCGCTCTCCAGGGCCGCCCGCAGGACCGCCTGGTCGTCGGCCCCGTCGCCCAGCTCGAGCAGGACGCGGCTGCCGTCGGCGCGCACCACCGCGACGCCGGGGATCTGCTCCGCCCAGTCCGGCGGAGCGCCCGGGGCATCGACCCACAGCCGCCTTGGGCCCTCCCGGCGCAGCTCGTCGACGGTCCCGCAGGCGACGAGGCGGCCGTGGTCGACGATCCCGACGCGGTCGCAGATCCGCTCGACGAGGTCGAGCTCGTGGCTGGAGAACACGACCGCCACCCCGGCGTCCGCCCGCTCGCGCAGGACGCCGGTCATGACGTCGAGGGCGACGGGGTCGAGGCCGGCGAAGGGCTCGTCGAGCACGAGGACGTCGGGCGCGCACACGAGGGCCGCGGCGAGCTGCATGCGCTGCTGGTTGCCGTGGCTGAGCGCCTGGAGCTCGTCATCGCGTCGGTCCGCCAGGCCGAACCGGTCCAGCCAGTCCGCGGCCGCCCGGCGTGCGTCGGGGCCGCCCATCCCGTGGAGCTCCCCGAGGTAGGCGAGCTGCTCGGCGAGGCGCATCTTGGGGTACAGGCCGCGCTCCTCGGGCATGTACCCGATCCGGCGGCGGGCGGCGAAGTCGAGCGGGACGCCGCCCCAGCGGACCTCGCCCGCATCCGCGCTCAGGACGCCGAGCACGATCCGCATCGTGGTGGTCTTGCCCGCGCCGTTGCGCCCGACGAAGCCGAACAGCTCGCCCGCGCGGACGTCGAAGCTGAGGCGCTCGAGGGCGACGAGGTCCCCGTAGCGCTTCGAGACGGCGTCGATCTCAAGGGCTCGGGCGTCGCCGTTCATTCGTCACCGGTGCGAAGCCGCCGGCTCGTGGGTCGCCGCTGAACGCGACGACTGCCGACTCCGCGTCGGTGACGATACTGCCGCGCAAGTCTGCTGTGTTGCTGAGAGCGCCGGGGCGAAGGCGCCGCGCGCCTGCAGAAGCGGGCGGCCCGCGGGGCCGACGGTGAGCGAGAATGCGCAGGCCGACACGGGCCCCGCCGTCCTCCCTGAGCCGGCGTCGGTGATGGATGACGCTACGACCGTCGGGATGCCGCCCCGCGGGGCCGGATCGTCCCGACGCGGACGGGAGGATCGATGCCGCCTCGCGGCCAGAACCACGGCTCCCGGCCGGCCGCCCGGCAGACGGCGGCGGCCGACGAGCAGCGCCGTGCCGGCCCGGCGGACCGGCTGCGGCGGCTCGTCCGCGGGTTCCCGCCCCAGTACTGGCTGATGGTGACCGGGATCTTCATCAGCAACGCCGGCGGCAGCCTCGTCTGGCCGTACCTGCTGATCTTCGCCAGCGAGCGCCTCCACCTGCCGCTCGCGGCGGTCGGCTCGCTGATCACGATCCAGGCGGTCGCGGGCATGGCCGCCTCGGTCGTCGCGGGGAGCCTCGCCGACCGCTTCGGGCGCAAGATCGTGATGGTCGGCAGCCTCGCCGTCAGCGGCTCGATCTACCTGCTGCTGTCGAGGGCCGACGGGTACCTGACGTTCGCGCTGCTCATGGCCGTGTTCGGGATGGGCAACCCGATGTACCAGGTGAGCGCGGACGCGATGCTCGCCGACCTGATCCCGTCCGAGCAGCGCGCGGAGGCGTACGCGGTCAACCGGATCGCGTCGAACGCCGGGTTCGGGCTCGGCCCCGCGGTGGGCGGCTTCCTCGCCACCGCGTCGTACAGCCTCGCCTTCTACGGCGCTTCGGCCGGGTTCTTCGTGTACTCGGCGCTGGTGGCCCTGCTCGCCCGCGAGACGCTCCACCGGAGAAGCGCGGACCGTGCCGACGCCGTGCTGGAGGCGCAGACCGAGGTGATGGACCCCGCCACGCCGCTCGCGCCCGCCCCCCGCGAGGTCGCCGGCCCGGGGTTCCTCTCGGTGGTCCGCGACAGCCGCTTCGTCTCCTTCGCCGCGCTCGTCTCGGTGGGGCTCATCGCGCCCAGCACGGTCTGGGTGCTGCTGGCCGTCTACACCAAGACGAACTTCGGGATGCCCGAGTACCTGTACGGCTGGATCCCGACCACCAACGCCATCCTGTGCGTGACCGCGCAGTACCCCGTCACGAGCGTCACGCGCCGCTTCAGGCCGCTCCCGGTCATCGCGGTCGGCATGGCCGTCTACGCCGTGGGCGCGGGGAGCGTCGCGCTCATGAGCTCGTTCCCGGGCTTCGTCCTGAGCATGGTCGTGCTGACGCTGGGCGAGCTGATCGTCGTCCCGACCGCCGCCAAGTACGTCGCCGACCTGGCCGCCCCCGACCTGCGGGGCCGGTACATGAGCGTGTACTGGCTGGGATGGGCGGCCGCCCGGGCCGTCGCGCCGCTGATGGGCGGCTTCCTCAACGATCGGGTGGGGCCGGTGGCCATCTGGTACGGCGCGCTGGCGGTGGGTCTGGCGAGTTCCGCCGGGCTGTCCGTCCTGGTGCTGCGCACCCGGTCTCCGGGGATGGGTCGAACCGCAGTGCCGAACGAGGCGCCGTCGCCGTAGGCAGCGGCGCGCAGGGGCGGTTGCAATTTGCACGGCATTCGTCGTATATTTTCCTGGTCGATCCGCTCCCGAGGCCCAGCGCGATGCCTGCACCCACTCCAGTTGAAGCCGCCGCCGCCATCCGGGCGCACCACCAGCAGCTGGCCGAGGGGGTCGTCGGCCGGGTCGCGAGCCTGAGGGCTGCCGCCCGCGAGGGCGTCGCGTTCCTGGCGCCGAGAGACCTGCTCGTGGAGTACCTCGACCGCGAGATCCTGCCGCATGCGACGGCCGAGGAGCGGACGCTCTACCCCGCTGCCGACAGCGGCCCGGCCGCGCTCCTCGTGGACGCGATGCGCGCCGAGCATCGCGACCTCGTCGGGCGGGTGGGCGAGCTCCGATCCGCGCCCGATGCCGTCGCCGCCCTCTCCGAGGCGAGCGCCATCGCCGCCCTGTTCCTCTCCCACATCGGCAAGGAGAACGACCGGCTCATCCCGGCCCTGCTCGCGATGCCGGACGTGGCGCTCGGCGAGCTGCTCGTCGGCATGCACGAGCTGGTCGGCTGAGGAGCCGTCCCCGTGTCCGAGTCGTCCCGGGCGCGCCCGGTGGCTGAAAGGAGCCAGCACATGTCCGACGAAGCCGTCCTCGACGTCCGGCAGGAGCCGCCTGCCCGGCGCCACACGCTCATCTTCGACACGTTCCGCGACCTCGGGCCCGGCGCAGGCTTCGAGCTCCGGAACGACCACGACCCCAAGCCGCTGTTCTACCAGTTCTCGGCCGAGCTGCCGGGCCAGTTCACCTGGGACTACCTCGAGCAGGGCCCCGAGGTCTGGCGGGTCCGCATCGGGCGCCCGGCTGGTTCGGCGCGGGCGGTCCTGCCATGACCGCTCTGGACACCGTCATCCCGCTCGGGCCGCCGGCGGCAATCGCACTCGACGGCTGCGGGATCGAGCCGACCTCGGGCCGCGCCCGCGAACTCCCGTTCGAGCCGGTCTTCCGGGCTGCCGATCGATTGGCGCCGGGGGAGGCGCTCCGGCTGTCGGTCGACCACGACCCCGAGCCGTTGCTCGAGGCGCTCGACGCCTCGCGGCCCTTCCAGTTCCACTGGGAGCCGCTGCTCGACGGCCCGGCCCGCTGGGCGGGGATGCTCCGACGCCTGCGGCCGGACGACGACCCGGCACCGGTCCGCCGCCTGTCGCCGCGGCTCGCGCGCCGGGTGGCCGTCGTCGAGGCAAGCGCCCGACTGGAGCGGGAGCTGCGCGCGATCGTGCTCGACCTGCTCGGGCCGGCGGACCCGGCGCGCCTGCCCGCGGCGACCCGGGCGTGGGTGGACGGCGCGGCCGACGAGGCCGTCGGAGCCGTTCGCGACCTCTCGCTCGCGACCCTCGTCGAGCGGCTGGACGCAGCCGTCGCAGCAGCCCCGCCGGAGGTCGTGCGACAGCTCGACGAGGCTCTCGACCGCGTGTCGGTCGGCATCGCATGAGCGAGGTGACCGCGTGAGCACCCCTGCAGCGAGCGGCGGCACGAACACCGCACCGACCCCCGAGACCGGCGGCGCGCTGTCGATCACCGGCATCGGGGAGGCGATCTCGGCGATGCGCCGGCTGCCCGATGCCCTCGAGGCGATCGTGGACAGCCTGCCGGCCGCGCACCTCGGTGCCCGACCGGCACCCGACGAGTGGTCGGCGGCGGAGATCCTCGCCCACCTGGTCACCGTCGAGGCGGTGCTCACCGCGCGCGTCGAGTCGATGCTCGCCTCGCCGGGCGGGCGCAGTCTGGCCGTGGACCCTCCCGCCGCCAGCCCGTCGGCCGGCCGCGGGCTCGTGGCCCGCTGGCGCGACGCCCGCGCGGGCACGCTCGACCGCCTGGCCCGGCTGACGGCCGACGAACTCGGGCGCGGAGCCGAGCTTCGGCGCTGGGGATACGTCACGGTCGAGCAGCAGGTGTGCGAGTGGGCCTACCACGACCTCGAGCACCTCCGCCAGCTGCTCGCCGTGGGGGAGGCGCTCCTCTACCCGGCGATCGGCGGCTACACGGCCCTGTACGCGCCGCCGTTCCCGGTCGGGCCAGTCGAGCAGGGCGCCGAGCGGCGATGACGGTGCGGCTGCGCAGGGCCTACGAGCCGCCCGCCGACGACGACGGCTGCCGCGTGCTGGTGGACCGGGTCTGGCCACGGGGCCGCGCGCGGGATGCGCTGCGCGTCGACCGCTGGGAGCGCAGCCTGGGTCCGAGCGACGAGCTGCGCCGGTGGTTCGGCCACGATCCCGCGCGCTGGGAGGAGTTCCGGGCGCGCTACCGAGGCGAGCTTGCCATGCCGGACCGGGCGTCGAGCCTCGACGTCCTCGCCGAACTGGCGCGCCGCGGCACGCTCACGCTCGTCTACGGCGCCCGCGACCAGGAGCGCAACCAGGCGCGCGTGATCGCCGAGGAGCTGCAGCGGCGGCTCGGCGGGTGACGGCCTCGGCGGGCGTCCGGCTCGGCCCTCCCGCGTCGCGTGCAGCCAGCGCCGGCCGGGACTCGGGACCGGCAAGGCCGTTCCGCGACGAATAGGATCAGCAGACCGATGCGAACCCCCGACGACGATGCCGGTCCCGAGACGCCGCTGAGCGACCGCCAGCGCCACCGGGCGCTGGCCGGCGTCAGCCGCTCGCGCCTGCTCGCCGTCCTCCGCCAGGCGAACCGGCCGATGGCCGTCCGCGAGCTGGCCGCCGCCGTCGACCTGCACCCCAACACCGCCCGCGAGCACCTCGACCAGATGGTCGAGGCCGGCCTGGTCGCGTGCCAGACCGCGGCGCCTGCCGGGCGGGGCCGCCCGGGCCTGCGCTACAGGGCCGTCCGGTCGAGCGCGGACGCGGACCCGCACGCGTACCGCATGCTGGCGGGCGTGCTGGCCGCGGAGCTGGCCGGGCGCGACGACGCGGTCGAGGCGGCGATCCGGGCGGGCGAGCGGTGGGGTGCCGCGGCGGCCGACCCGGCAGCCACCGCCACGTCGGCCGGCCGCGCGCTGGAGCGCCTCGTCGACATGCTCGACGGACTCGGCTTCGCCCCCGAGCGCGGTGCAGGCAACGAGACCTCGATCCGGCTGCGCCGCTGCCCGTTCCGGCCGCTGGCGCACGAGAGCGGCGGTGTCGTGTGCGACGTCCATCTCGGGCTGATGCGCGGGACGCTCAAGCAGCTCGGGGCGCCGATTGACGCGGTCAGCCTGGAGCCGTTCGTGGCGCCGGACGTGTGCCTCGCCCGGCTCGAGGCGCGGACCGTTGGCCGCTGAACGGGCCCCGAGCGCGACCGGGGCCGCGCGAGTCCTGGTCACGGGCGCCACCGGCACCCTCGGCCGCCACGTGGTGGCGGCGCTGGAGGCTCGTCGGGCAGTCGGCGTGCGGGTCCTGAGCCGGCGCGAGCCGCCGCCCGACACCCCTGCCCACCGCGCCTGGGCCACCGCCGACCTGACGACGGACCCGCTCGAAGCGGCCGTCGAGGGCGTCGACGCGGTGATCCACCTGGCCAGCACGAAGGGTGCCGGCGATGGGGACGTCATCGGGATCCGCCGCCTGGTCGACGCCGCCGAGCGGGCCTCGGTCCGGCACCTCGTGGTCATCTCGATCATCGGCTGCGACCGGATCCCCCTGCCGTTCTACGCGACCAAGCTGCAGATCGAGGCGGTCACGCGCGCGGCGCGGGTGCCCTGGTCGATCGTCCGCGTCGCGCAGTTCCACTCCTTCGTCGACCGTCTGGTCGCGACGCCGGCGTCGCTGCCGCTCCCCTCGCCGATCATCGCCGACCTGCGGTTCCAGCCGGTCGACGAGCGCGAGGTGGCGGAGCGGCTCGTCGAGGTCGCCCTCGGCCAGCCCCGCGGCGACGCCCCCGAGATGGCCGGCCCCGAGGTCCTCACCCTCGTCGAGATCGCCGCCGTCTGGCTCGCCGAATCCGGGCGGGCGGCGTCGCTCGTCCCGGTGCCGCTCGAGGCGGTCCTGGGCGCTTCGTCCGCCGCACCGCCCGCATCGGTGGCGGCGATCCTCGAGGGCTACCGGGCGGCCGAGAACACGCCGCACGGCGACCGGACGCTCGGCCGGGTGCGCTTCGCCGACTGGCTCCGGCAGCGCCGCGACGCCGGGCAGGCCCGAGGGCACACTAGTGGGAGGTCTTGAACTGATGGACGTGGGCCTCTACACCGACGGCCTCAGCGAGTTCCCGTTCGAGCAGGCGCTCGACATCGCGGCCGACGCCGGCGTCACCGCGATCGAGATCGCCGTCGGCGGCCAGTCCCGCGCCCCCCACCTGCGCGTGGACGAGCTGCTCGCCAGCGCCGCGAAGCGGGCGGCGTTCTGCAGGGCGTTCGCCGACCGCGGCCTCCGGATCGCGGCGCTCAACTGCTCCGCCTGGCCCCTCCACCCGGTGCACCACGAGTTCCACGACGGCGCGATCAGCAAGGCGATTCGCCTCGCGGGCGAGCTCGGCGTGGACAAGATCGTGTCCATGTCGGGGTGCGCCGGCGACGGGCCGGGGGCCACGACCGTCAACTGGGTGTGGTTCCCGTGGCCCGACGACGCGGTCGCCCACGGCAGGCGGTCGTGGGACGCGGCGGTCGCGTACTGGCAGGACAAGCTGCCGCTGGCCGAGCGCTGCGGCGTCGAGCGGATCGCGCTCGAGCTGCACCCGATGCACGTCGTCTACAACGCGAAGACGCTGCTCGAGTTCCGGGCCGCGGTTGGCGACGGGCGCGTGGGCATGAACCTCGACCCGAGCCACCTGATCTGGCAGGGCGTCGATCCGGTCCGGGTCGTCGAGGCGGTCGGCGGGGCGATCTACCACTGCCACCTCAAGGACACGCAGATGAACGAGGAGTGGGTGGCCCTCAACGGGGTGCTGGACAACACGCCCTGGTCCGACCCCGACCACCGGGCCTTCGTCTTCTCCTCGGCCGGCCGCGCCCACGGCTTCGAGTGGTGGCACCGCCTCGTGTCCGCGTTGCGGGCGGCCGGGTACGACGACGTGCTGTCGATCGAGCAGGAGGACCCCTACGTCGGGCAGGAGGAGGGCGTCCGAGAGGTGGCCGCGTTCGCCCGGAGGCTCATCGCCGCCGGCTGAGCCGGTCGCCGGCGCCTCGAGGTGCGACCCGGCCGATCGCGGTGGACATCGGGACGGACGCCTCTCGCCGCGCGTCGGCGCGCGCGCCAGCATCACGGTCGGCAGGAGGTGTCATCCGATGACACGCTACGCGCGCTGGGCCCGGACGGAGCACCGGGAGACCACCCGGATCGCGGCGATGGTGCTGGTCGCCCCGGTGTTCCTGGGCCTGCTCCCGCTCCTCGTCGGGGCGGCGGGCCGGCGCATCGACCGCGGGATCGGCCTGCCGCCCCTGCGGATCGGCATCGCGGGCCAGGCACTCGGCGCCGCGCTGACGACGGCGGGGTTCTCGCTCGGGCTGTGGTCCGTGTACGTCCAGCTGGACCGTGGCAGGGGCACGCCGCTGCCGATGCTGCCCACGCAGGAGCTGCTCACCGACGGCCCGTTCCGGTACTGCCGCAACCCGATGACGCTGGGGGCCATCTCGGCCTACCTCGGCATCGCGCTCATGGCGAGGACGGCGGCCGGCACGACGATCTCGCTCTCGCTCGCCGCCGCCCTGGTCGCCTACCTGAAGCTCCTCGAGGAGCCGGAGCTGGCCGACCGCTTCGGCGAGCCCTACCTGGCCTACAGGCGCGCCACGCCGTTCGTGGTCCCGCGGCTCCCCGGGTGCGCCGTCCGCCGCTGACGCGCGGGCGGCTCGGCGCGAGAGGAGGCGGCATCACGGGCGGCCGCGCCTGGATGCACGGGGCCTCCCCGCGCCGGCGTCAGCGGTCAGTCGCCGCCCTCACCCCCGCCGCTGTCGCCACCCGACCCGCTGCCGTCCTGGCTGCCGCCGCTCGGGTGCGCGCCGTCCCCCTCGTGGCTGCCTGAACTCGCGCCGCTGGTCTCGCTCGGCGCCGCGGTCATGCTGGGATGCTCGCCGGCGTCCTCGCGCCGGGTGGACGACTGGTCCTGGCTCGCGCACCCCTGGACGTCGACCTGGCCCTGTGCGTTCGCATCGTCGCCCTGCTCGCCGGCCTGCGTCTGGGTCCCGGCCTGACAGGTCGCGTCGGGCGTGGCCGTCGCGTCGGGCGCGTCCGTCGGCTCCGGGGTCTCGGTGGGCTCCGCCGTCGCGGTCGGATCCGGGGCGTCGGTGGGCTCCGCCGTCGCGGTCGGCTCCGGGGTCTCCGTCGCGTCGGGCGTCTCAGTCGGCTCGCCGGCCTGGCTCGAGACAGTCGCCGCGTCGAGGCGGTGCTGCGGGTTCACGAAGCCGACCGTCGCGAACGCGGCACCTGCGACGAGCAGGATGGATACCCCTGCTGCCAGGACGCTGCGGGCGGCGCTCGTGCGGAAGCGCTGCATGGTCAACCGTGTCCTCCCATCATCGCGAGCCGCGCCAACCCTTGGCGGGGCCTTCACCGGACTGAGGCACGGGAGGGCGCGGCGGTTTCGGCCGGTCGTGGCCGGATGGTCCCGGGCGAGCCTGCCACTCGTCCGGGGGGTCGGTGCCGGGACGCGACAGGCCGCGCATCCTGATCACCGCAGGCGGGAGGCGTGCGCCAGCGGGATGGCCGGGCTGACGGGGTCGGGCGAGGCGATGCGGCATGCCACGACGCTGCGCAGTGTTGACTGCGGGCCGGCGGGGCCCAGCGCGCCGCCGGCGGCGGGGCTACGATCGCGATCCGATGGCGAGCCTCCAAGCCGCACTCCTCGACCGCTACGTCCGGCGCCTCCACCTCTTCGGCGAGGACGGCGCGGACGTGGCCACCCTGCGCAGGAGGATCGAGCGGGTGGCCCCGCCGGTGCTCCCGTGGTCTGGGGTCCGGGTCAGCCCGGTCGAGGCCGGGGGCGTCCCCGGCGAGTGGGCGGTCCCGAAGGCGGCCGGCGCGGACCGCGTGCTCCTCTACCTCCACGGCGGCGGCTGGATCATGGGCTCGCCCCGGACCCACCGGTCGCTCGTGGCCGGCCTGGCGCGCGGCGCAGGGGTCAGGGCGCTCTCGCTCGACTACCGGCTGGCGCCCGAGCACCCGTTCCCGGCGGCGCTCGACGACGGCGTGGCGGCGTACGACTGGCTCCTCGCGAGCGGGTTCGAGCCGGGGCGGATCGTGATCGCGGGCGACTCGGCCGGCGGGAACCTCGCCCTCGCGGTGCTGCTCCGGCTGCGCGACGCGGGGACGCCGCTGCCCGCGGGCGCCGTCCTCCTGTCTCCCGCCACGGACCTCGGGCTCGCCGGCGCATCCCACACGACGCGCAGGGCGCTGGACCCGTACCTCGCGAGGGCCGACCTCGAGGCCATCGTCGCCGCCTATGCAGGGACGCGCGATCGTGCGGAGCCGTACCTGTCGCCCCTGTTCGCCGACCTCCACGGCCTGCCGCCCATGCTCATCCACGTGGGCGATCACGAGGTGCTCCTGGACGACGCCGTCCGCCTCGGGGAGCGGGCCCTCGCCGCGGGCGTCGAGGCGCGGACCGTGGTCTGGCCCGGGATGATGCACGTGTTCCAGAACCTCGCCCCGTTCGTCCCGGAGGCGCGGCGGGCCAATCGCGAGATCGCCGCATTCGTCAGGTCGAGGGTCGGCGCCGCCGCGTAGGGAGAGGCCCGAGGGCAACGGCGGGCCGTTCGGGGCCACGGGCCGGTCAGGCGGCGCGGCGCGTCCCCGTCGAGCCCGCCCGGCGGGTGCTCCCAGCACTGCGCGAATCGTCGACCTCCGCCCGGAGCCGCGGCAGCGCGTCCGGGTGGTGCTCCTGCAGGTACCCGATCAGGCGCTCGCGGACCAGGCAGCGGAGGTCCCAGACGGCGCCCGAGTCGGCCGCGCTGAGCAGCGCCCGGAGGGTCACGGTCCGCTCGGTCGAGTCGGTGACCTGCAGGCCCCAGACCTCGCCGTCCCAGAGCTTCGAGCCGTCGAGGATGCGCTTGAGCTCGGTGCGGACCTCGTCGACCGGCACCCGGTAGTCGGCGTGGACCTCGACCGTGCCCAGGATCTGCGCCCTGGAGCGGGTCCAGTTCTCGATCGGCTGCTCGATGATCGTCGCGAGCGGGACGACCAGGCGACGCAGGTCCCAGATGCGGACGACCACGTAGGTCGTGGTGATCTCCTCGATCCGCCCCCACTCGCCGTTGATGACCACCACGTCCTCGAGCCGGATCGGCTGGGTGAGCGCGATCTGGATCCCCGCCAGCAGGTTGGAGAGGACCGGCCGGGCCGCCATCCCGATGACGATCCCGGCGATGCCGGCGGACGCCAGGAGGCTGGCACCGAGGCTCTGGGCCTCGGGGAACGTGAGCAGGCCGATGGCGACCGCGATCGCGGCCACCGTCACGGCGAACAGCCGGCGGAGGATCGCGATCTGCGTCCCGACCGTCCTGGCGTGCAGGTCATCGGGCCCTTCGCCCCGATACCTCGCGAGCACGACGTCATCCATCGTCCAGGAGGCGGCCACGACCAGCCAGGCAATGGCCCCGATGAGGCCGAGGCCCACGAGATGTCGCAGTGTCCCGGACAGCGCGGCGTCGATCGCTGCGACGGGCAGGACGAGGAACAGGGCCGTCAGCGGGGCCAGGAGCCGGGTCGGCTGGCGCGTGTGCGCGAGCAGCGACTCGTCGAGCGTGCCGGGCGTCCGGCGCGCGGCCCGGCCGACGAGCGAGTACAGGAGCGCGTGGGCCGCGAGCGCCGCGACCGCCGCCGCCGCAAGCTCGATGACCGCGAGGATCGGTCCCTGCCAGCTGGACAGGCCGTCGAACATGATCGCCTCCCTTCTTGGAGCACCTCCCTTCAGGCTAGCGAGCAGTGCCGATCTTGGCCTCCGCGCCGATGCCGCACCCCCTGATCGAGTTCCGTCTGCGCAGCGGCGGCGTGACGGCGCAGGGCGCGATGCTCGCCGGTGCCGTTGGCGACCCACGGCCCTTGGCATCGCGCTCGGGGCATTCCACAGTTGCGCTCGTACGCGGGAGGCTGCGACACGCGGCCCATCCTTGGCCGCCACGGACCGCGCCGAGCCACTGGCGAACCCGACCTGCACGGGCGAGGGGTTCGGCCATGGAGCACTACGGAACGGAGATCCGGATCGAGGCGCCCATCGAGCACGTCTGGGCGTACTACTGCGACACCTCCCACTGGGCCGACTGGATGCAGGGGGGCACGGTGTCGGACGTCAGCGGGCCCTACGACCAGGTGGGGACGACGTACGTCGGGACGGTGCGCTTCCTCGGCCACGAGATGAAGGTGACCTACAGGGTTGTCGGGGTGGAGCCGCTGAGGCTCATCCGCGAGCACTCCGACGACGGCCCGGTCGACAACGTCGTCAGGTTCGAGCCCGATGGTGCGGCGACGCGGCTGGTCATCGAGTCCGACTACGAGCTGCCGGCACACCTGCCCGGCTTCATCAAGGACCTCGTGAAGAAGGGCTGGATGACCCGGCGCATGGACCAGATGCTCGAGGACTTCAAGGCGCTCGCCGAGGCGACCGCCCCGGTGCCCGCCTGAGATCGCTCGTGGCCCTCCCCCGGGTCGCCGGGGCGGGGGCCACGCGTCCCGAGAGGCGGCCCCGCGGCCGCGAGATACCTGCTTGCGCGTCCCGGGAGGTTCGCGTCATGCGCCGGACAACCACCTTCGCCCTCGTCGCCGGCGGGGCCACGGCCGCCGTCGCCGGCGGGGCCTACGCCCGCGCTCGGCTGGCGGGGCACGGGTCGGACAAGCCGCTGCCCGACGAGGACGCCGTGTTCAGCGTCTACGCGCCAGGGGGGAAGTACGGCTTCCTGGCCAACGGGCCTGTCGGCTGGGTCATCGCGCGCACGCTCATGCCGGTCGCAGAGGCTGGCGTGTACCGGGCGATCGCCGAGGTCGTCGACCTGCAGCCCGACGACGAGCTGCTGGACATCGGCTGCGGTCCGGGGGCGTTCCTGGCCGCGAAGGCGCAGCACGTGCACCGGATCGTGGGCCTCGATCCCTCCCCGACGATGCTCCACGCGGCCGAGCGGCGACTCGCGGACCGGATCGCCGCCGGTACCGCCCGGCTGGTCGCGGGCAGCGCGGCCGACCTTCCGTTCGGCGACGGCGAGTTCACCGCGGTGACGGCCATCTTCGCGCCGCTCAGCCACGCCGAGGCGTTCCGGGTGCTGCGGCCGGGCGGCCGCCTCGTGCACCTGGACAACGACCCGCGAAGGTCGCCGAGCGAGCCGGCCAGCGCGTGGGGGCGCCGACGGTACGACGAGGCCGACCACCGCCGGATGTTCGAGGACGCCGGGTTCACCGACGTGACGAGCCGCTACCGCGGCGCTCCGCCGCTCGCGGGCGAGCTGCTGGTGAGCGGCCGCAAGCCCGTGGCGTAGGGCCGGGCCGCGGCCCGCATCAGGCGCCGCCGGCCCGGCGCAGGCGCTCGAGCTCGCGGCGGAGGCGCTTGCTCGGCCGGCCCTCCCCGCGGATCACCATGACCTCCGGTCGGGCCTGCGGCACGACGGGCGGGCTGTGGTCCGCGTAGCAGGCCGCGGCGGCCGGGGCGCCGACGCGCGATTCGATCGGCCGCACGACCTCGACGACGCGCTCGCGGTCCGCGATGCGGGCCTCCACGCGGTCGCCCGCGCGGACCTTCGCCGACGGCTTCGCGGGCGACCCGTTCACGCGGACGTGGCCGCCCTCGCACAGCCGCGTCGCGAGCGGCCGGGTCTTCACGAGGCGCACGGCGCACAGCCAGCGGTCGATGCGCGTCTCGTCGGCGGCGGGGGGATCGGTCACGCTCGCTAGGATGGCACGGGCCGCGAGGACTGTGACTGCAGCGTCGGCGGACCACTGGCCGCTCCTCCTGCCCGCCGGCACGGACTCCGTGACCGCAGGGCTCGCGCCGGATGTCGGCGGCGTGGTTGGCACGCCCGCGGCGAGCGCGCGACGGAGGTGGCCCTCAAGCCACTCGACGACGTGGCGCTGAACGCGGGCTTGCCGGCCGGCAAGGCGTGCACGTTCGCGCCCGCGTCCTCGCCGGCGCCAGGCCCCTAGTCCACGCGGGCCAACGGCAAACGCTCACCTCCGGCCAGTGCCAGGAGGCTCTGGAGAGGGCTCCCCGAGCCGCAGACCCGTCGTCAGGCTCGACCATGCCGGGCTCTCGCTGGCCGATGCCAGAGATCGCGGGGCGGGGGCAGGACGATGAACTGCCCAGCCGGGCCGTTCGTACCGTTGCGAGCGGACCCTCCCCGCGCCGATGCTGAGCACGGTGCAGGTCCGCACCGCGGACCCGTCCTCGCAGGTCCCGTTGGCGGTCTTGCGCCGTGAGCCTGAGCGTCGCAAGGGGGACGGTAGGAGCAGAGATGCCAGCGGAGCCGCGTCCCCGGCGCTCGCCGACACCGATCGCAATCGACCGGTCAGCCGCCGCCCCGCCTGAGCTGCCTGCCCGAGGTCGCCGCCTTCCCGACGCGAGCGCCGCCCCCGGGCCGATCGTTGAGGACGCGATCGAGGCAGTCATCATCGCCGAGCGGGCCACCCTGCGCATCACGTACGCCAACGCCGCGGCGACCTCGATGCTGGGCTACTCCCGCGACGAGCTCAGGGCGATGACCGTTCGCGACCTCCACCCGCCCGACGCGCTGCCGGGGGTGCTGCGCGAATTCAGGGCCCGCACGGGCGGGGCCGGCGTGTCGCGCTCGGTCCCGTGCCGTCGCCGGGATGGCGGCGTCGTGCTGGCGGACATCAAGGCGTCGCCCGTCGTCTTCGACGGAGTGCCCTGCCTCGCGGGGTTCTTCGCCGATGTGACCGAGCGCGTCACCGCCGGCGCCGCGCTCGCCGACCGGGAGGCGCGGCTCAGCCTCATCCTGGATCAGCTGCCCGGCATGGTCTGGTCGACCGACGCCGACCTGCGCTGCACCTCCTCCCGCGGCGCCGGGCTAGAGAGCCTCGGCCTGCAGCCCGACGAGATCGCCGGGGTCGCGCTCGAGGAGTTCGCCGGCACGAGCGACCCCTCCGATCCCGCGATCCTCGCCCACCGCCGGG
>JAJYGO010000182.1 GCA_021785115.1 Chloroflexota bacterium
TCGAGCCTGCCCGGTCGACCGATGGCGGACCGCGGCCGCATGAGCCTGGCGGACCCTGACCCGAACAACGACTACCGGGTCAACATCCAGATCGCGGATCTGAACGCGCTCAACGCTGCACTTGCGGTGATTCGCTGGAAGAAGTCGCTCGGGTTCTACCGCGATCTCGGCAGCGAGCACAACGCGATCTACGAGATCGACCTGAACGAAATCATCAATGGGGACGTTGAGTGAACTCGACGAACGTGGTCCATCGGTTCGTGATCGAGATCCCGCGCGAAATCCAGCCCGCCACGCTGTACGTCTCGATCGAGTACGCCACCGCGGCACACCTCTGTCCGGGCTGCGGGCGCAAGGTCGTCACCCCGTTTGCGCCGGGCAGCTGGAACCTGATCTTCGATGGTGAGGCCGTCTCCATCCGCCCATCGATCCGGAACCGGGCACACGAATGCCGGTCCCACTACTGGATCGATCGGGATCGCATCGTCCCTGCATTCGGCGACCTCGAGGAGCAACCGGGCGACGGCCGTCGGATGCCAGGAGCGCGGCAGCGGACCGTTGAGCCGCCCCCCACTTGGCTGGATCGACTCCGACAACGGCTCCATCGAGTCGCAGTGCAAGTCGGAATGGACAGGTAGCACGAGTTCGTTCACAGCAGCGGATATCCGCGAACTCACCTGCGACCCCGGGCGCAAGAATCCGGCCCACGGCGCCCTGTTACGTCGGTCGTCAGGCAACGACTCCGGCAGCCTCCGCTGACCGGTCGATCGGGATCCGGATGTTTCTGGCATCAGCGCGCTCAACTCCTGTCGGGCGCGCCAGTACAACCTTTTCGGGCAGCGCGAGCGCGAACCCGTGGGCGTAGGCCGACGGCGTGAGCCTCACTGACACGATCCTCCTCCCTGCGACGGTGATCCGGTCGTAGACGGCGTGGAGCAGGTCGGCCCGCTCGGCCGGGACCTCGGCCGCACGCCACGTCTCCGACAGCGCCTTGAGCCAGGCCACGGCGCGCTCCGGGGAGACCCCGTCGGCGCTCGCGCGCTCGACGCTGTCCCTCGCCGCCCTGAGCTCGTGCAGCCGCTCGAGGTACGCCGCGTCCCCGATGCGCCCGGCGGCGTGCTCGAGCGCGAGCTCGCGGATCTGGCGCTCGATCCGCGCCCTGTCGAGCGCCACCGGGCGGGGCCCCGAGCCCAGGCTCGCCACGACGGCGCCGATCGTCGCCTCGTCGAGCTCGACCCCCTCGAGCTGCGCGAGGATCGGCTCCTCCCACACCTCGTCGCCGAGCCGGGCGCGGCTGCCCCACTCCGGGCACGGGTCGACGTGGAGCTTGCGGTGCCGGCCGTCGGCGAACGTCCCGTCGCTCCGCGGCCGCCGGCCGCAGACGCACTCGATCAGGCCCTTGAGGAGGTCGACCCGATCAGCGCGCCTCGCGCCGCCCGCGCGGGTCTTGGTCCGACGCACGTCCTCGACGCGCGCCCAGAGCTCGTCCGACACGGGCGGGTCGTTCCGCCATGGCGCCGGCCGGCGGGTCTCGCGCTCGGAGCGGCGGTGGCGGCGGATCCAGCCGTTGTAGATCGGGTTCATGAGGATCATCCGGATCCGGCTCTCGGCGAGCCCGGTTTCCTCGGCGAGGTCCTTGGCGCTGACGTTGCCGAGGGCGTACCGCTCGAACAGGGCGACGACCGTGCCGATCGTGTCGGGATCGACCTCCAGCGTGTGCGGCGGGTCGGGGAGGCGGCGGAAGCCGAGGCCGGCGTGGCCGCCCGGATCGTCGCGGCGGTCGAACTTGGCCGCGTAGCCGTCGGTGATCCGCTCGGACAGACGGCGGCTGTACTTCTCGGCGCCGGCGGCCTCGCTGATCAGCTCGTCCCAATCGTGGGGGTCGGACGAGAGGATTCGCCGGTCGCACATGACCAAGGCCACCCCAGCGGGGTGCAGGCCATCCTCGAGCAGCTCGAGCGTCCGGCGCAGGTTGCGCTGCCAGCGGTCGGAGTAGCCGGCGAGCAGGAGGTCGAACGCGCCGGCCCGCGCCTCGACCAGCATCTCGGCCATCGTCGCCGAGCGCCACACCGTGGTACCGCTGTGGGCGACCTGGAACACGAGCCCGGTGTCGACCAGACCGTGGCGGTCGATGAAGCGGTCCTGCTGCTCGCGTTGGCTAGCCGGGCCGTAGCGGTCGTACTGGCCGGCAGTCGACTCGCGAATCCAGCGCGCCACGCGCAGGCCGCGGATGTCGTCGAGCGAGCGGGGCAGACGCCGAAGCGCGCGGGCGGCGGTCATGTGGCCCCGGCCTCGCGCTTCCCGTCCATGACCACCACATTCGCTCTGATCCGGGCCTCAGCCAAGCGCTCCCGGCGCATCTGCTCCGGGCCTTCCGGGTACCGGCGGTGGAGCGCCTCGACATAGCGGGCCAGGGCGGCGACGAGCGGGTCGCGCTCGACCCGCCGCTCCGGCCCGCTCACGCCGGCGCCGGGGCGCCGCGGTCGGGGTCGGGATCCGGGTCGCTCCGGACGCGCCCCTCCCTGAGCGCGGCGAGGATGGCGCCCTCGTTGGCCAGGTAGTCAGCGTGCCTCATCCGGGCGAGCTCGCCGACCGTCCAGACCCGCGTGGCGGCGTCGTGCCGAGCCCTCACCGCCTCGAGCTCGGAGCGAAGGGCGTCGCGCTCGGCCCGCAGGGCCTCGATGTCCTCGGTCATCGGAGCCTCCTCACACACCCCGAAAAAAAGCCCGAAACTCGGGCGGAGTTCGGATTGCCTGGGCACGGGTGCTCGCCTGAGCACCCCGCCCGAGGGCCTACCCCACCCCCACGCCCCTCCTGACAGGCCTCCGAGGACCGGAATCGCGTCATTCGCGGCCTCCGAGTGGCGTTCGCACGCGCTTCGCGCGCTCGTTGCACGTCCTGCACGACGCCACCCAGCCGGCGTCGGGGTCGCCGTCCCGGACGTGCGCCGCGACCATCTCGCCGGGCGCGCGCAGGACGGCGCCGCACCCATAAGCGCAGGGGGCGGGCAGGCTCGCGACCAGCGCGCGCCGCGCCGCCTGGTGTAGGGCGCCGTACCCCCGCGCCGCGGGCGAGGGGCGAGCCGCGTCGCGCCGGCGCTGGCACGCCCTGCACGGCGTTCCGGACTCCAACCGGACCGGCGGGTGCCCGTAGTCGCAAGTGCGGATCACCGGCATCCTCCCTCGAGGGCCGGTCGCAACCAGTCGGCGCACCTCGACCGCATGGGCCAGGTGAACTCGAGGCCGTTCACGGCCGGGCTCCGGAGCGCGACACAGGGGGTCTGTAGACCCCCCCTGTCTGTCGCGCACCTGCGCGGATGCCAAGGCAACTCGGGCGCGACAGGCTGCGCGACAAGTCTGAGCACGTACGCGACTCGGGCGCGACAGGCTGCGCGACGGCGCTGGGCGAGGCCGGGTCGGGGATGCACGACAGGACTCGCGACACGTCCGCGCTCACCGGAGCGCCCACCGCTGCGCCTTCGGCGGCCCCTCCGCCGTGAACCGCTGCTCCCTGAGGCCGCGGCGGAGGGCGGCACGGATGCTGTCGTCCTTGACCGGCCTGCCGTCGTCGCCGCCCTCCTCAGCAAGCCGCGTCGCGAGCTCGGCGACCGTAGCCGGCCCCCCCCCCAGCGCCCCGGCCACACGGTCGGCCAGGACGGCCATGAACGGGCGCTCCGCCACCTCGGCAGGCAGCCCGTCCCGGTAGGTCACGTCCACCACGAACCGGCCGCCGCGCTCCTGGTCGTTGGCCTTGCGGTTCGCCAAGACGGACGTCGCGCCGTCGAGCTCGAGCGACCAGGTGACGCGCGCCAGGTTGTGCCAGAACACCGACCCGAACGGGTACGCGAGACCGCCCTCCTTGGTCACGTGGGCGATGCTCAGCGCGGGCAGGCCGACCGCCTGCAGCCCCGCCGCGTACAGCGCCGGCGTGCCGGGGTCCATCGGGTCCCCGCCCCCGCAGGCGACGACGATCGAGTCGACGACCATGACCGTCGCGCCCCACGCGTCCGCCAGGCGCCGGAGGTCGGCCGCCTGCCGCCACAGGGGCCCGCGCTCCGCCCTCCACGCCGCCGACGCGGGCGCGACGTGGAGCACCTCGCCCATCGGCGCGGCCCCGCCCAGCGAGCGGACGCGCGACGACCACTCGTCGGGGTGGTCCTCGTAATCGACCACGAGGACGCGGTGGCCCTGGGCGACGAGCTGCACGATCCACGACGACGCGAGGGTGCCCTTGCGGCAGCCGCCCGTCCCGTAAAGGATCGTGTGGGCGCGGGCGTGCATCCTGCCCAGCAGGAGCGGGATTGGGCCCTCCGCGACGATATCGGCTAGGACGCGGGCGCCGAGGCCGCCGATGGGGTCGGCCGCGAACTCGGACGCCGCGAACTCCTCCCAGGCGTCGTCGTGGTCGACGGCGGGCGGGCGGTCGGCGCCGCCGGCCGGGAGCTCGGGCAGCAGTCTGGCGATCACGACGCCCGCCGCCGCCGCGCCGCCGCCCGCCGCATGGCGGCCGCGGGTGCCCTGCCGGACGCCCAGTCGCGGCACTGGCCGCACCGTGCGAAGTGTGCAGCCCGCTCGGGCCCGCGGGCGTGTTCGCGGTCCATATGGATCCTCTCCGGCTCCGAGAGGTCCACGAGC
>JAJYGO010000303.1 GCA_021785115.1 Chloroflexota bacterium
GAGGGTATGCCTTGCGGCTGCGGCATGCCGGCTTGGCGTGGCCGGGCGACCGTCAGCCGTGGCCCATCCCGTCGTGGCCCGCGTCGTGACCGGAGCCCCCGTCCGGACAGGGCGTCCCGGCGGGATGCGGCGAGGCCGTCGGGTCGGCGTGGTGCGTCGTCATCGCGTCCGACCGGTGCGGGGTAGCCGTCGCGACCGGGTGGTGCGTCGGCTCGGCGCCGTGGGCCGTCATCGCGGCCACGGCGTGGTGGGTCGCGGAGGACGTCGGCATCGCGGACGGGGCCGCGGTCCCTGACGGCACCGCGAGGGAGGGCGCGCGGCTGGCCGCGACCGACGATGGCCCCGAGGACGTGACGCCGGGGCTGGCATCGTGTGGGCTCGCCGGCTGGGAGGCGACGGCGTTTGCGCCGAGCGCACCGGAGACGACCAGGACGCCGGCGGCGAGGTATCGGGCAACGGCGTGGGCAACGGCTGTGCTGAGCATGTTGGACCTCGTGTGGTTCTGTTCGTCCGTCTCGGGAGGGCTACCCGTCCCAGACCGGTAGGGTCACGGACCGTCGGAACCGTTTCACGCCCGCCGCCCGGCAGGAACAGCGATCAGGAGGCGACGACCGACCACGCGAGGTCCGGCCGACAACGACGCGAGCACGGCCTGGTCCAAGTCGAGACGATGGACCGGATCGAATCGAAGAGTTGAGCCCTGCGTGGGCTCCCGGCCCGCGCCGAGCGTGCCGCCGCCTCGCGAGCCGGCGGTACGCCGTCGGCCGATTCAGGCGGCGCCGCGCGACACGAGCTCGAGGATCTCCAGGAATCCAAACAAGCCGATGACGACCATAACGATCCAGAAGGCTGCGACGGCGATCCGATCTGGGTACATTCGGGCGAGGATCCGTAGTCCTCCTGAGGACCAGGTGAATCTGGAGTGAGGCGGCGATGTGCGGGGTGCGGGCTCCCTCACCGGGTCGCAGCGAGCCAGGCTGCGACTTCCTTGACCAGATCTTGACGAAGCGATCCGGTGGCGTCGCGATACATTGACGGCATGATGACCCAGCTCAGGTTCCGGTGTAGGTGTGCGCGGCGGCTGCGCTGCGCAGAGGCCACGACCTCGGACTCCTGACGACCTTGTCGTCGTGGCTGGCCCGACGTGGCGGGCCTGAGGCCTCGATCGGAGGCCTCCGCTCCTGAGCAGCGCACGCCGCGCCCTTCCGCCTCCGTGCGCCTCCACTCTCCACCTGCTCAGGAAGCCGTACCCTCATGACCCTCGCACTCACTGACTCCGCCCATCCGTACGTGTCGAGCACTCCCGCGGCGTGCTGCATGACGCACCAGCACGACGCTCGACAGCTCGCCCGCGTCGTGGCAGCGGTGGTGCCCCCGGGCGTCGTCCTCGACATCGGGTCGGGGGCCGGCGCCATCGCCATGAGGCTGCTCCACCTTCGGCCCGACGTTCGCGTCGTCGGCGTCGAGGTGGCGTCGGGCATGGCGCTCGAGTCCGTCAGACGGGCTGCAGCGATGGGTCTTGGCGACCGCTTCCGGGTGGTTCGCGGCGACGCCCTGGCCGTTCGCCTGCCGGACGCTCCGTCGGTCGTCGTCAATCCGCCGATGCTCCCGACCGAGGGGTGGTTCGAGGCCCCAGCGGCGTCTTGGCCCCGCGAAGGGTTCGCGGCCGCCCTGGTGCGCCGCCTCGGCGCGCGGCGGGTGACCTCCGACATCTGGATCCACCTGTTCGACTTCCAGGGGATCGAGCGATCGTTCGGCTGGGGGACGCCGATCGCGCGCGTGGCAGCCGAATTCGGGTTCGAGCTGAGCTATCCGCACCGCGGCTGGCGGGCCGTCGGCCCGACGAGCCGCGTCCGCGACGCCCTCCCCCAGTTGGCGCGGCTCTTCCCGGATGCCCGAGCGCTCATCGACGGCGCACCCGTTCGCCTAGACGAGCTTCGGCCGGCCGAGGCGTACGCGCTGCTGATCCCCCACTCGGTCGTCCGCCTCCACAGGGCGCCGACCGCGAACGGAGCCCTTCGATGACCGCCACCGCAGAACCCACAGCCTCACCGATGGACATGACCTACGCCGACTCGATCCTCGACCTCGTCGGCGGCACGCCGCTGGTCCGGCTGTCCCGGATCACACGGGGCCAGGGGCCGCTCGAGGCTCAGCCGCTGCTCCTCGCCAAGCTCGAGATGCTCAACCCAGGGGGGTCCGTGAAGGACCGCATCGCCCTGCCGATGATCGAGGCGGCGGAGCGACGAGGCCTGCTCCGGCCAGGCGGGGTCATCGTTGAGCCGACGTCGGGCAACACCGGCCACGGCCTCGCGATCGCCGCGTCGCTCAAGGGCTACCGCTGCGTCTTCGTCATGGCCGACAAGCAGTCCGAGGAGAAGCGTGCTCTCCTGCGCGCGTACGGGGCCGAGGTCGTCGTGTGCGCCACCGATGTCGACCCCGACTCCCCCGACAGCTACTACTCGACCGCCCGGCGACTGGTGGAGGAGACGCCGGGCGCGTTCAGTCCCGGCCAGTACTGGAACGCTGAGAACCCGCTCGCCCACGAGCGGACGACCGGCCCCGAGATCTGGGCTCAGACGGGCGGCCGGATCACGCACCTCGTGGCGTCTGCGGGTACCGGTGGCACGATCAGCGGGACGTCGAGGTTCCTCAAGCGTCACAACCCCGCCCTGACGGTCATCGGGGCGGACCCGGAGGGCTCGGTCCTGTCGGGCGACACCGCGCGCAGCTACCTCACCGAGGGCGTCGGCGAGGACTTCTTCCCCGACACCTTCGAGCCCGGCCTCGTCGACCGCTGGGTCCGCGTGCCCGACAGCGTCGCATTTCACACGGCGCGTCGCATCGCCCGAGAGGAGGGCATCCTCGCCGGCGGCTCTTCGGGCACCGCCGTGGCGGCTGCGACACTGGTGGTGCAGGAACTGGTCGATGGGGGCCGTGGCCCCGAGAGTGTGGTGGTCGTCGTCCTCCCGGACACCGGGCGGAACTACCTGACGAAGTTCTACGACGACGGCTGGCTCCTGGGCAGGGCGGTCCCGGCCGAGGGGGCCGAGCGCGCCCGGTTCGTGGAGTAGTCGCCGGCGCGGCAGGCGTCTCCAACCGAGGCGCCCTGCCGCCCTGTTGGCTACATCTGCGCGACGTAACCCTCGGCGAGGAACGCCTCGGGGTCGTCGCCGAACTCGAGGTAGCAGCCCTTGCCGCAGAAGACAAACTCACGGCCTTCGTAGTCGCGGGCGAGGCCTTTCTTCCGGGCCTCCACGACGTCGACGGTCATGCCGCAGACGGGGTCCTCGTTCGGGGCGACGGTGCGGTGCTCGGCCATGTCGTTCTCCTTACTCAGTGGGCCGGGCCCGCCTCGGCGACCTCGCAGATGCCCTCGGGGACGGGCTGCGAAGCCGCGGCCTTCTCGGCGTCGAGCGCGGCCTTGATGTCGGGGTACGCCTCGGACAGGCAGCACGAGCAGCTCTCGTACCACCGGCGCATGCCGTCGTCGATGACGACCGGCCCGGCGGGCGCGAGCGAGGGCTGGGAGGCGGCTGCCTCCGCCTTGGCGATGTACTCGGCGGGGTCCTCGACGAACGACCGGCGGCAGCCGCGGCCGCAGAAGGCCCACGTCCTGCCCTCGTGCTCGAGGAGCAGGCCGGCGGCCTCGGCCTTGGCCGTGTCCACGGCCATGCCGCAGACCGGGTCGATCAGGGTGGTGGGGCGGGCTTCCTGCATGTGGGGTCTCCTTTCAGCCATGGGCTCTGATGCGGTGTGCGACCTGCCGCATCACTGAACGGTGATCTGCGCCCGCATCCCGGCCGCGAAGTGGCCCGTGACGTGGCAGCCGGCGAGCGTGAGGCCCGCTTTGTCGAAGGTCATGGTGAGCTCCTTGGTGGCGCCGGGCTGGACCCCGATCGCAGTCGGCTCGTCCTTAGGCATCGACATGCCTCCGCCCGCCATCATCTCCTGATCGTGAGCGTCCTGGAAGGCCTGGTCGCCGACCACAAACTCGTGGAGGATCGTTCCTCTGTTCGTGACGACGAACGTGATGGGCTTTCCCACAGGGACCGTCATCCCGGCTGGCTCGATGCGGAGCGAGTCGCTGAGCGTGACCTCGATCCGGGTCACCGGGGCCACCGACGCCGGGCCGGCCGGGGTTACCGGTACCGACGTGCTCGACTGTGCGGGGATTGGGGTGCCCGGCGACGAGCAGGCGGCGGCGAGTACGGCGACCAGGGCGAGGGGCGCTAGGCGAATGGGACGCATGTGGACTCCTGTGGAACTTGGAACTGGCGGCTATCGGGTCAGGACGCGGCGCGGGCCGCCTGGGCGACGGGCGCGGGGGAGCTGGCGACCGGGCGCACCCGGAAGCGGCGGAGGCGCAGGGCGTTGGACACGACCGTGACCGACGACAGGGCCATGGCGGCCGCGGCGAAGATCGGGTCGAGGAGCATCCCGTTGATCGGGTACAGGATCCCCATCGCGATCGGGATCAGGATCACGTTGTAGGCGAACGCCCAGAACAGGTTCTGGCGGATGTTGCGCATCGTGGCGCGCGACAGGCGGATCGCGGTCACGAGGCCGCGCAGGTCGCCGGACATGAGCGTGACGCCGGCGGA
>JAJYGO010000491.1 GCA_021785115.1 Chloroflexota bacterium
AGCCTCGCGCAGCTCCAGGCGTTCGCCAAGAAGGTCGGGACGCCGCAGACCCCCCAGCCGAAGTACGTGGCCCGCTACGACGTCACGGTCGACGGTCAGCTCGTCAAGCGCGGAGTGCCCTGGATCGTGGCGTTCGGGGCGGTCCGGTCGGATCTCGGCCACCACGGCCTCATCAGCGTCAGGCGCCGCTTCGTGCGGGCCTAGGAAGGGAGACAGCATGAACGCGTTCAAGCGCGGCCTGCTCCGGGCCGCCTCGGCCTTCGAGCATGGGTTCGTCGGCGCGCTCTCGGTCGTCGCCGTCGGCGCGATCATCGCCCGGGGGGACTGGACGAGCGCCAAGGCGGTGCTCGCCGGCGCGGTGGGTGTCGGGGTCACGAGCCTGATCGGCTACGTCCAGGGCCTCTCGATCGCCGGCACCTCTGTGTCCGAACGCCTCGGCGCTGCCTTCGAGCATGGGTTCGTCGGGTCCCTCTCCGCCGCGGCGCTCGGGACCGCCATCGCGCACGGCCAGTGGGCGAGCGCCAAGGGGATCCTCTCTGCCGCCGCGGCCGTCGCCGTCACCACCGTCATCGCCTTCCTGCAGGGTCTCGGTACACCAACCGGCCCCGTCCCTCCGCTGCAGACCCCGTTCCCGCTTCCCCCAGCCTCCACAGGACCCGTTTCGCCGCCAAGCGGCCCCATCGTGTCGCCCTTGCCGCCTCCGGCCGCCCAGGCGCCCGCAGGGCTGACCGGATCGGCCACGGCCCAGACGGTCGTTGCTCCCCTCCAGACCTCCGTCGCGGGGCCGAGCACGATCGTCGTCCCGACCCCCATGGGATCGGGCCCGGTCGTGGAGGGCTCGTTGACCGTGACGGGCACCTGAGGTAGGCTCCAACAAGCTCGAGAGTTGACCCTCCTGAGCAAGCGAGAGGCCCCCTTCGGGGGGCCTTTTTCGCGTTTCAGATCCGAAGCGACTCCGAGGCCCTCACCGCGTCGTCGTCCACCAGGTGGGCGTAGCGGGGGATCTGCGAGAGGTCAGAGTGGTTCAGCAGCCGCGCCGTCGTGAGGGGGTCCTTCGTCGCCGCGTACACCCTGGTCCCGAAGGCGTGCCGCATGAGATGCGGCCACGCTCTCACCCCGGCCTCCCGCCCGGCCATGTCCATCCACTGGCGCACGCGGGACGGCGACACCTCGAACAGGGTGCCGCGCATCGTCTGGCGCCCCTGGGTCGGGACCGGCTCGCGCAGCAGATGCTTGGCCGCGGTACGGGACATGCGGTTCAGCGGGACCGCGTAGGGGCGGTTGCCCTTGGTCACGCGGAAGTGGACGCGCTCCTCGTCGACGTCCTCGGGACGGACCGCGCAGGCCGAGGCGATCCGCGCCCCGGTGCCGATCAGGAACATGATCGCCCATCCTCGCCGGCGCTCCTGGCGGAAGGCCGCGCGCAGCAGGGCGCGGAGCTCGGTGTTGGAGATCGTCGGGATCGGCTTCGGGCGCGGGGCCTTCGTCGTGAGGCGAGCGGTCGGGTTCGGCTCGCGGAGCCATCCGTAGAAGTGGCGGAACGCCCGCAGCATCGAGCCCCGCATCGCACCGTGGACCGGCAGGGACGCCAGGTAGGTCGTGATGGCGTCCTCGCTCGCCTCGTTCAGGGGCGTGCCGGTGTCGGCGACGAAGCACACGAGGTTCCGGCGGTACTGCCGGATGGTGGAGGGGGACAGGCCGCTCGCGTCTGCGTAGCTGGCCCAGTCC
The DNA here is from genome assembly GCA_021785115.1 of Chloroflexota bacterium. Next base: position 1,729 of record JAJYGO010000491.1, read on the forward strand.
ATGATGAGGCGGAGCGTCCGCCTCGGAGTGGGGAGATCGGGATCGTCCATGCTGCGAGTCATCGGCACCCAGAGCGGCATGATCCACCCCCCCCCCCCCCAAGTCGCCGGGTTTGCGTAGAAGGTTCAGTTCAGCAGGCCGATGAGGGGGGGCTGAGCGACTCTCGTTCGCGCGTTGCGCTTCCGGCGGGGAATGGGAAGCTCGCGATTCATCCGCATATCGCCATCCTCCAGGGAGAACAGCCTCCCGCCAAGGAGCGGGAACGTCGGTTCCCAGGACTCCGGCTCGTCGGTCAGGCCGAACAGGTAGGTGAGGCTCACCTCGAGCGCGGCCGCGATGCCGAGCAGCGTCGTGGCGTCGGTCATGCTACCAGTCTCGACCCGTGAGATCAGGGCCTGGGTGATCGGGACCCCCAGCTCGCTCACGCGAGCCGCGAGCGCGACCTGGGACAGCTCACGGGCGGTGCGGACCGCGAAGACGCGCTCGCCGAGGCGCTGGATCGCGCGACGAGCGCGACGCCGGGCCCTCGCCTGCTCGATGTTGCTCGGGGTGTTGAGCGGCATGGCGCACTCCTTCCTCTAATCCCCGCCAAATCCTACGCGCGTCTCCGCGTACCCGTCAAGACGGCGGCGGCCCACTTGCATTGTCGTCCCGGTTGCGTAGACTTCGTTTCACATGACATCGCGTAGGCGATGGAGGGGGGATCGAGTGGCAAACAACGTGCGGAGGTACCGGCACCTGGATCCGCGGGACCTCAGTCTCGAGGATCTCGCGAGGCTCGCCAGGATGCCGATCACGACGCTCAGCCCGATCGAGCTGCAAAAGCGCGACGGGCGCCTGAAGACCCAGCGCAAGCTCGTGGAGGCGCTTGGGATCGAGGGGGATCTGCTGTTCCCCGACTCGCCCGTGTGGCGGCTTCGCAAGGAAGCGCGAAGTGCCTGAGGGCCTCGAGTCCGTCTCCTGGACCCGGCTCACGACCTTCACCGGCTGCTCGGAGAAGTTCCGGCTCGCCTATGTGGAGAAGCTCCGGGATCGTCGGGCGCCCAAGGGCTGGTTCGTCATCGGCACGGCCGTCCACGAGACGGCGCAGTACGCCGAGCGCGAGGGCCTTCAGTACGACATCGAGGCCGCGACCACGGACGACGGGGAGCTGCGGCTCGCCTTCGTCGCCTCGCTGAAGGAGCAGGTCCGGGCCGCCGGAGGGCCCGAGAACGTCCAGTGGGGCGGTCGCTCGTCGGAGCAGTGGCCAGACGGGGAGAACCTCGACTGGGCGATGGCCTTCGGGCCGGCAATGGTCGAGAACTACGTTCATCTGCGCCGCCAGGACGCAGAGCGGGGCCGCATCGCGGTCGCGGTCGAGTCCGCGCTGCATCCCCCGATCGCCTCCGGCCGGCGCGTGGACGCCTACCCGGACGTGGTGCTCACCGAGCCCGACGGCACGATCGTGGTCCGCGACTACAAGACCGGCTCGGGGACCTCGAGCCCGGGCCAGCTCGACCTCTACGGCTGGTCGATCCGCGAGCTCGGTCTGTTCGGGGCCGGCGACGGCGTTCCGATCCGCGGCGAGATGGCCTACCTGCGCCCGACGAAGAAGGAGCCGCGCGGCCGCGTCGTGGCCTACGACATGGCCCGGATCGACCTGATCCCCGGCCTGATCGCGCTCTTCGAGGCCGCGGTCGGCACCGGGGCCTATCTCCCCAACCCCGGTGCCTGGTGCGGGGGCTGCGACGTCCGGCAGTTCTGCACCTGGGGGAGCGCCGACACCGACGAGAGCAAGGAGGGTGCCGCATGAGCGATCCGCTCGAGATCACGGTCACGCCGATCAAGGTCGGACCCATGGAGACGATCAAGGGGCGGGACGGGGACATCAAGAAGTGGCCCGTGGTCATCCTCGAGGACGCCGCGATCGATGGCGCACTCGCGACCTACTCCGAGAAGGCCGTCGAGGACCTGAAGGGGCGTCTCGGACAGGCCGTGCTGCTCACGATCGAGGGCGGCAAGGAGTTCAACGGGGTCCCGCAGTATCGGATCACCAAGACGCCCGGCTGGGAGAAGGGTCAGGGCGGCGGGTTCCAACGGACTGGCGGCCGGAGCGTGGAGGAGCGCGCGGAGATCGCGCGCATGAATGCCCTCACCAACGCTGTCTCCCTCGTCGCGACCCTGCCGAAGGTCCCCGAGGGGGTCGAGCGGACCCTCCGAGACCACGCCGCGGAGGTCACCTACCTCGCGGGCCTGTTCGAGCACTACATCCTGGACGGCGCCTCGGCCAAGGCCGTCCCCGAGGGGACCGTTCCTGCGAGGGTCAGATAAGGATCCAGCTTGGGACCGGCCCTCGGTGCGAGTGCCCCGTGTGCGGGGACGTCTTCTCGTCCGAGAGGACGTTCGATCGCCACTGAGACGGCCCGTTCACTGAGGAGAACCGCCGCTTCTGCCTCACGCCGGCGCGTCGCGTACAGGTTGGCCTGGAGCAGCGAGAGGGCGGTGTGTGGGGGATGGCGCACGGCAGCGATCGGCAGCCCCCGAGGAGGCAGACATGACCAAGCGCAGCACGCAGATCGTCCTGAAGGGCCTCGACGCAGACGGCCGGAGCCCATTCCAGCGCCACCCCTGGCCGCTGCCCGAGGCCGATGCCCCCGGCGGCTGGGTGGAGGCGGCCCCGGGCCCGATCGAACTCTGCCGCAACGGCGTCCACGGATGCCTCCCCAAACAGGCCAGCGAGCTCCCCGGCCTGCGCTGGTTTGTGGCGGAGCTCGACGGCGAGATCCTCCGGGGGGACAGCAAAGTCGCCGCACGCCGCGGGCGGCTCGTCCGCGAGATCCCGCCCGAGGAGATCCGGCTGTTTGCCCTGGCCTGCGCCGGTCGCGCGATGCGCCA
>JAJYGO010000375.1 GCA_021785115.1 Chloroflexota bacterium
TCGACGAGACCAACCGCCTCGTCGAGATCCTCGAGGCGCAGGGGTTCGAGACCGTCAGCGTGTGCTGCAAGGCGGGCAGCACCGACAAGGGCGCGCTCGGGATCGCCGACGGCAACAAGATCCGGCCCGGACAGTTCGAGGCCGCGTGCAACCCCATCGCACAGGCGCGCATCTGCAACGAGGCCGGGACCCAGTTCAACGTCATCATGGGCCTGTGCGTCGGCCACGACTCCCTGTTCAACAAGCACTCCGCCGCTCCGGTGAGCACGCTCGTGGCGAAGGATCGCGTGACGGGGCACAACCCGGCGGCGGTCCTCTACGGCCGCCACTATTACCGCCGCCTGCGCTCGCCCCTCTCCCTGCCGGAGCCGGACGCGCGGGCGGAGAGCCAGGACCGCGGCGGCGATCCACGCTGAACGAGGAGCGAGCCGTGCCACTGAGAGTCTTCGAGGAGAAGCGCCCGCTCTACCAGACGGTCGCCGAGCAGCTGACCGCGGCCATCGAGGGGGGGCGCCACCCGGTGGGGAGCATGCTGCCCACCGAGACGGAGCTGTGCGCGCAGTTCGGCGTGAGCCGGCAGACCGTGCGCGAGGCCACGCGCCTCCTGCTCCAGCTCGGGCTCGTGTCACGGCACCAGGGCGTCGGGACCCGCGTGGAACGCGCCACGGTCGCCGAGCACTACGTCCAGCGGCTCACCAGCCCCGCCGACATCATCCAGTACGTGAACGAGACGCGGCGAAAGAACCTGCACATCACGGACGTCCGCGCCGGCCACGTCGAGGTCTCGCTGCCGGGCGACCCGGGCGCGCGCTGGCGCATGATCGAGGCGCTGCGCTTCGTGGCGGACGAGGAGCACCCGATCGCCTGGACCCGGATCTACGTGAAGCCCGACTACGCCGCCGTCACGGACGAGAGGGATCGCGACCAGGTGCCGACCTACGCGCTGATCGAGCGCCGGTTCGGGGTCAGGACGCTGACGGTCCGGCAGGAGATCAGCGCGGTCGCGATCGCGCCCGCCGTCGCCGCGCACCTCCGCGTGCCGGCGAACAGCCCGGGGCTCGCGATGCTCCGCACCTACCTCTCGACCGCCAACGAGATCTTCGAGGTGGCCCTGAGCATCCACCCCTCCCACCGGTACAAGTACACGATGCAGCTCGACCGGACGTACTCGACCGGCCCCCTCGGCCTCGCATCGGAGACCTCCGGCTCCTCGAGCGGTTCCGAGGGGTAGCGCTGACCGGGGCGGCCCGCGCGGCACCCCGGAGCATGGCGTTCCGGGTCGCCTCGTCCCTCGAGCACGCAACGTCTGCCCGGGGTCTCGGACGAGCGCTCTGCCATTGCGAGCGCACCTTCGATCAACGCTCGGGCCGGCGCCGGAGCAGGTGCAGGATGACGAAGCCGAGGACTGGCTCACCACGCTGGTTCACCGCCGTGTAGCGCAGCCGGGCGATCCCCCGGTCCGGCTTGGAGGTGGAGGGTCGGACCTCCAGTACCTCGACCTCCGAGTGGAGCGTGTCGCCGGGCCGGACCGGCGCGAGCCACCGCAACTCATCGATGCCTGGAGAGCCCATGGATGCGGCGCGGAGCAGGCCCGTGTCGACGAAGAGGCGGAAGCAGAGCGCGACGGTCTGGAAACCACTGGCGATGATCCCGCCATAAGGCGAGTTGGCGGCGGCGGCCCTGTCGACGTGAAACGGTTGCGGATCGTAGCGACGCCCGAACTCGACGATCTCGGCTTCCGTGAGCGTCACGCCGCGGGTCGTGAACCGATCGCCCGGCACGAAGTCGTCGAGGAATCGGGGTTCGGCCGCCCGCACAGTCACGATACGTGCTCCATGGCTCAGCCTCCTCTCCGATGAGGACGGAGAGGCTTCACGACCGCGGCCTGTCCCTGGCGTCCATCAGCGCGCCGAAGCACGCGTCGGTCAGGGCCAGCGGCGACCCGGCCGTGTTGCATTCGTTCACGATCGCCTTCAGGTCCTTCGCGACGATGTCGAGCGTGGCGCCGGGTCGGTACTCCGCCCACCAGCGACGCACGTCCTCCCAGTGCTGGACCACCCAGCTGTTCCCGGTACTGACCCTGAGCAGATCGAGCAGACGATCCTCCGACAAGCCGTGCCTGGCGCCGTAACGCATCCCTTCCGCGCAGCCGACCATGGCCGCCGCCAACATGAGATTGTTCGCGAGCTTCGCTGCCTGTCCTGCTCCGGGCTCGTCTCCCAGGTGGAACACGTTCTTCCCCATCGCCTTGAAGTACGGCAGGCAGGCCTCGTGGTGTTCACGGGGGCCTGCCACCATGATGGTGAGGGTACCGGCCTCCGCACCGACACGCGCGCCGCTCACCGGCGCATCCAGCACGGGGAATCCCGCCCGCTGCGCACGCTCGCCGACGGCTCGCATCGCGGCGGGGGAGAGGGTACTCATCACGACCACCACGAGGCCGGACCGCCCCGACGAGGCGAGCCCCTCATCGCCGAAGAGGACGGCTTCGGTCTGTGGCAAATCGCGCACGATACAGAGGACGGCACGCGTCGCGTGCTGGGCGACCTCGGCCACGGTTCGTACGACCTGGGCACCAGCGGCGCGGGCGCGCTCTCGCGCCGCCTCGCTCACGTCGATGCCGACGACGGCGAAGCCCCCCTTGAGGAGGTTCCTCGCCATCGGGAGGCCCATCTCGCCGAGGCCAATCATCCCCACCGCGTCCGCCATCTCCTCATCTCCCATCCGCGGCGTGCGCCGCTCACTTTTCGCTCTCCGCCGCCGCTCCGTTCGCGGCAGCCATTGCGAGCTCACGCACGGCTCGAGTCGGCAACAGGCCAACGAGCCCGCGGGGAAGGAACAGCACGGCGAGCAGGAGAATGATCCCGTATCCGAGAGTCTCGTACTGGCCGAACTCGCGCAAGAACTCCGCCGCGATCCCCACCGCGACGACGCCGACGACTGGACCCCAGAAGGACTGCGTCCCGCCGACGACGGCGTAGAGGACGAGGAGGAACATGAAGGAGAGGTTGAAGTCGTGAGGAGTGATGAGCCCGACGAGTGGCGCGAATAGCGCCCCCGCAACGCCGGCGAAGAAGCTCGCGATCACGACGTTGATCATCTTGTAGCGAAAAAGGTTCACCCCGACGGTCTCGACGAGCCGGTCGGCAAAACTCATCGCCTTCCAGTACTGACCGTAACGCGAGTTCTCCAGCCGGTAGAACACGAACGCCGAGAGCGCCAAGACGGCGAGCGTCAGGTAGTACCAGGAGAGCTGCGATGTGAAGACGAAGCTGCCCCCGAGTGCCGCGATCCGCGGCTTCGCGATGGGCGCGAATCCGGGTACGCCACCGAACGTCTCGATCAAGAAATTGGAGAAGAACGTCTCTACCACCGCGGCGATGCACACGGTCCCGATGAAGAAATAGGCCCCCTTGAGGCGGAGCAGAGGAAAGCTGAACAGGTAGGCGATCCCTGCGCAGAGCCCCCCGGCCATTGGCAGGGCCAACCAGAACGGCCACGCGTGTGTCGTCGTGAGGAGGGCCGTCGCGTAGGCGCCGATGGCCATGAATGCGACGAGGGACAGATTGAGCAGCCCCGTGAGCAGCGTCTGGCGCAACGCGAGGCACAGGATCGCCTTCACGAAGATGAGCGCGAACACCAGCCGTGCGTAGACTGGGATGGCGAAAGGCAGGATGACGGTCACCACCGCCACCCCCAGTGCGTAGAGCCGCGCCCTCGACGCGAGCTCACGCATGCCCGAGCAATCCCCGTGGCCTGAAGATGAGGAGGAGGAACACCAGTGAATAGGTCGCCACGGTCACCATGGGAACCGTCAGGTACACGCTCGCGAAGTTGTCGACGAGCGCAAGCACCAGGGCGCCGAGGACGCAGCCCGGGATGCTCCCCAGCCCCCCCAGGATGATGATGAGGAATGACTTGAGGATGACCGACGCCCCCATCGTCGAACTCACGTAGAACATCGAACCCATCAGGACACCCGCCGTCGCCGCCAGTCCACAGCCGATCCCGAAGGCAAGCGCGCTGATCGAGTCGATGTTCACGCCTTGTAGCACCGCCGCTTCGCGGTCCTGGGCGATGGCCCGCATGGCCCTCCCGAATCGGGTCCATCGAATCACGATGTAGAGCGCCGAGATGAGCCCCGCTCCAATCAGGGTGATGACGACGCGCTCGGCCGGGAAGGAGAGACGTCCCAGCGTCACCGTTCCGGGGAACGCGACCGGCATCGGCTTGTCCCAGTTGCCGAACGCGAACCGGATCGTCTCGCGGAATGTCCAGACGAGCCCCAGGGAGGCGATGAACGCAGGGAGGATCTGACCCCTGTACCGCTTGAAGATGAGCTTCTCGACGACGACGGCGAAGGCCCCTACCAGAGCGAACGCCAGGATCAGGACGACGAAGTAGTTGAGGTGGTAGCGCGAGGAGAAGACGTACGAGACGAACCCTCCGAGCATGTAGAACTCACCGTGCGCGAAGTTCACGATGTCGAGGATGCTGTAGACGAGGGTCAGGCCCGTGGCGACGAGGACGTAGAACATCCCGAGCATCAACGTGTCGGCCAGCGTCTCTAGCAACATGTCGGTGCCCATGAACGCTCCCAGCGCGTTTCCGTGATGGTGGCCGGCCGGTACCGCACCGGCCACCCGCCGTTCGGCCCTACTTGAACTGCCAGTTGCCGACTACCTTCTGGAGGTCCGGGTGGAGGCCGTACGTCACGTTTTCCAATTCGCCGCTGTGAATTCGGCTCAGCACGAGCGGATGGATCATGTTGCGCGGGAGACCGTACACCGAGGCGTTGCCGAAGATCAGAGGCCCAAACACCGTGTCGTACGGCTGGTTCTTCACGATCGCGTCCGCCACCAGTTTCGGATCGACGCTCCCGATCTTCTCCATGTTGGCGAAGACGATCTTGGCCCCGACGTACGACGCGATCCCGAAGTAGTCCCAGTCCTCGCCATACTTCGATTTGTAGGCATTGACGACCTCGTGGAGCGCTTTGAGCGTGTACCTGGGCGAGGTGTAGTTCCAGTTGACCGCCAGGTACAGGCCTTCTGCCGCCTCTTTCCCCGAGACCTTCACCGCCGTCGAGGCCATGCTGCAGGCCGCCCACGCCTTCGGCCCGCGGTAGCCAAGCTCGTGGAGTTGCTTCAGGATCACGCCCCCGGTCGACATCGGCGAGGTGGCGAGATCGATGAGGTCCGGCTTCTTCGCGAGGATCCGCGTCAGCGTGGCGCGGAAGTCCTGCTGCTCGCGCTCGTAGTACTCCTCGGCCACCGCCTCGATGCCGAGTTTCTTGGCGGCGCGGATGTCGCCTTTCGCGCCGTCCCACCCGCTCGTGTCGTTCGGCGAGAGCGTCGCGATTTTCTTGATCTCGGGATGGGCGTTCCTGATTCCCGCGATGTAGGCGTCCGATACCTCGTACGGCGAGTGCCCGAAGCGAAAATTGAGCGGAACCTGTGGCCCGAGCAGTTCCTTGCCCCAGCACGAGAACGCGAAGAACACCTCGTTCGGGGCGGTGACGGTCTGGATCGCGCGTCCGGTCGCGCCCACCGCCGCGATCATGATGTACTTGACCTTCTCCGACAGGACGAGCTTGTTCGCCACGGAAGCCGCCTCATTGGGCAGCGCCTTGTTGTCGTACGCAGAGATGGCGACTTGGTAGCGCTTCCCTCCGACCTTCAGGCCGCCACGCGCATTCACCTCGTCGACCGCCATCTGGACACCGCGGAGCTGCCCGATGCCCCACGACGCCGCCGGGCCGGAGAGCGGCGCGTCACCGCCCAGGGTGAGGGTCTCGGCGGCCGCCATATGCGCGAACGCGCACGCGGCGAGCACCAGCATCCATCGCACCAGCTTCCCGTCTCGTGTCATGGCCATCTCCAGTTCCGGACATCCTCACGCCAGGCCGATGTAGGCCTCTCGCACGTGGTGGTCGTTGATCAACTCCGCCGAGCTTCCTTTCAGCACGATTCTTCCGGTCTCGAGGACGAACGCCTGGTGAGACGTCTTCAGGGCGACCTGCGAGTTCTGCTCGACCAGGATCACGCTCACGCTGCGCTGGTTGATGCCGCGCGTGATTCGCGTGATCTCTTTCACCATGAGTGGCGAGAGCCCTATCGTCGGCTCGTCGAGCAGGAGCAGGCGAGGGCGAGTCATGAGCGCGCGCGCGATCGCGACCATCTGCTGCTGCCCTCCGCTGAGCCGACCGGCGAGGTGGTTCCGGCGCTCGCGGAGAAATGGGAAGTGCTCGAACGTCTCCTCGAGGCCTTGCTCGATCCCCGCACGATCACGGCGCTGGTAGGCGCCCATCCGAAGATTGTCGAGCACCGTCATCTCGGGGAAGAGCCGCCGCCCCGAAGGGACCTGGGCGATGCCCCGGCGCACGATCTCGTGTGTGGCCGCACCATCGATCCGCTCGCCGTCGAACCAAATCTCGCCCCGGCTAGGCCGCTCCAGGCCAGAAATGGCGCGCAGGATCGTGGTCTTGCCGGCACCGTTGCTCCCAATGATGCAGACGATCGACCCCTCATCGACTGCGAGCGAGACGCCGCGCACCGCCTCGACCTTGCCGTAGTGCACCGACAGGTCCCGGATCTCGAGAAGGGGTCTAGGCTGCATCGTCCTCCCTCCCGATGTAGGCCTCGACGACGAGCGGATTCGCCACCACCTCGGCAGGGGTGCCTTCCGCGATCTTCTCGCCGAAGCTGAGCACCGTGATGCGATCGGAGAGTCGCATCACGGCCTTGATATCGTGCTCCACGATGATGACGGTGACGCCCATCTCGTCGCGGATCCGCCGGATGACGCCCGTCATGACTTCCCGCTCACGGGAGTTCATCCCGGTCATCGGCTCGTCGAGGAGGAGGAGTCGGGGGCGCGCGGCGAGCGCGATGGCGATCGCGAGCGCCCGCTGGTGCCCGTGGGGCAGGCTCCGCGCCAACTCTTCCATGCGGTCGCCCAGCCCCGTCTTCTCGAGCAGTTCCTCGGCCATCGCGGCGAACCGTCGCTCCTCCTCGCGCTGCGCGGCCGTCCGGAACAACGTGCGGATGAACCCTGCACGGGACTGTAGATGAAATCCGAGGCCGACGTTGTCGCGCGCCGTCATCCCATCGAAGAGGGTCGTGGCCTGGAACGTTCGGATCAGCCCGAGGGCGGCGATCCGGTGCGGCGGCAGGCGGGTGATGTCCTGGCCCGCGTAGCGAACGGTGCCGGACGACGCCCGGTAGTAACCGCTGATGACGTTGAACAGCGTGGACTTCCCGGCACCGTTCGGACCGATCAGGCCCCGGATCTCACCTTCGTCGATGGACAGGTTCACATCGACGAGCGTGGCTAGCCCACCGAACATCTTCGAGAGCTGGTCCAGCTCGAGCAGCACGCACTACTCCGCAGCGGCGGCACCGTAGGTAATGGTTCGCATCAACGACGCGAGATCGCGGTGTTGCTCGAGGTCCAGCACCAACTCGGCGGTCGCACGGACCTGCGGTGGCGCGAGGAAGCCTTTCGTGTACTTCTCGTACAACGCCAGGAACTGTTCCCGGGTCAGGGGGTATCGGGACCCACCCAGCGGCTGATCACGCTCTTCGACCAGCGTTCGTCCGTCGCGGGTGGTGACGGTGAGCTTCGCGATGCCGGAGTTGAACTCGGGTTTCCAGTCGGATCTGAGGTTCACCCGGATCCGCTGCCGCAGCAAGGCAATGTCGGGATCGGTGATTCGTGCCGGGTCGAAACTAGGATACCCAACGTCGCCGTCGGTCAGGGCGCTGGCCAGAATGTGCTGGAAGCTGAACCGCGCGTCCTCCACGTGCTTCGGCGCCGGGCGATCGCAGGTCGCGTCTACCGGGCCGGCATCCACCTCGACGGAGGCGACCGCCTCTGGGACGAGCCCGTGTCGGCTCCGGAGCGCCAGCATCATGTCGATCTGGCGATGCGTGAGGAAGCAGCACGGATACTTCTTGATCCAGACGTTGTGGACATGCCAGCGAGAGGCGCCTAGGCCGTCGACAATCTCCTCCAGCGGCAGATCGTCGCGCCCGTGCGCCTGCCGAAGCCACTTCTCGAGATCCGTGGTCCCGGTGAGACCTCGGCGGGCCATCAGTGCCGCGAAATAGCCGTCCCGGCTCGCCATTGACGACTCGAAATAGTGCGCGTCGGTGCCGAAGTTCGCGATGTATCCGCCTGCGCGGCCGACGGCGATGCCGATCGCGTTGCGGACCTGCTCCTCGTCGAGACCGAGTCCTTTGGCGGCCGCCACCGCCGCCCCGATCACGCCGAAGTATGGCAAATCCGTAATCCCGCGGTAGGCCAACGAGAACCGCCCGATTCGGTTCATGACCTCGAGCGCCACGGCAGAGGCGACCACCGCCGTCTCGCCCGAGATGCCCCAACGCTCCACCATCGGGAAGACGACCGGGAACACCGTGATGTCGCTGGTAGCGGATGGGAACTGGTCGTCCTCCAGCTCGGCCGCGTGCGCCGAGTGGGCATTGGCGAGTACGGCGACCTCGGTTGAGGCACGAAACCCGGCGCCGAGGACTCCGGCCTCGGCCGGTCCAGCGCTCTCGCGCGCCCACTCCATGACGGGCCGTGCCGCACGGGTCGCCGCGCCGGCCATCATTCCGGCGAGCGTCTTCGATGCCAGCGCCTTCGTGAAGGCGACCGTCTCGGGCGGGATGTCGGCCAGTTTCGTCCGGACGACGAAGGCGCCGAGCGTTTCCGCCAGGGAACGACCGCTTCTGCTGCCGGGAGACTGGGCCATGCCGACCTCGTCGCTGGGGTATCCCTGCAACCAACCGCGCGCCATCGTGCCCGACTCGACGACAAGAAGTCAACATCGGAATACCGTACCCAGAAATGACATTCCACGATGCGAAATATGCGAACGCGCGGCAACAGAGCCTGATGAGCAACAGCGTGCTTTATCGTCAGCATTAACGTGAACACGAACGGGTCGAAACGTTCGCCACGATGTGCTACTGTGCGGAAGTCGATTTCGTTCTGTAAAATCAGGATTCATGCAGACCCCTCAAGTCGGCATCGCGCCGAGGCCAAGGACACCGGGATGCGGGTGATACGAGGTGTGCTTCAGTTCTCGAGCGACGCGGTCGCCGCCGGTGCCGCACGCGTCACGGCCCGCCGTGCCGATTGGTCGGTGGGATTTCGTCTCGGCCTCGGCCTGGTCGCCCAGCGCGCGACGGTGTCGGACCGCGCGCAGGCGCGCTCCCGGGTCATGGAGCCAGAATACTGTTCGGAGAGCGGTGCGTGGTGTGCGCTGGAGCGGCGCCGGCACCCAACGCGAGGATGACGAGAGTGAGGTGCATGGTGCGTACGCGGCAATCGGGTGCGGTGAAGGCGGTGGTTGGGGAGGGACGGCGGGAGGTTGGCCCGGCTAACGAAGATCGTCAGACGGTAACGGCCCTGGCGCGTGGATTGGGCGTCTTGCGCTGCTTCGGCGCAGGCGACCGGTGGCTCGGCAACATGGAGATGGCGGAACGAACCGGCCTCCCGAAACCCACCATTTCGCGGCTGACTCGGACGCTCACGAAACTCGGTTACCTGCAATATGACGAGGTGCTGAAGAAGTACGGACTCGGCGGTGGCGTCACGAGCCTGGGCCTGGTGGCCTTGAGCCAGATGGATGTGCGCCGAATCGCGCGGCCGTTGATGCAGGCGCTGGCGGAGCGAACTCACGCCTGCGTGAACCTGGCGATGAACGATCACCACGCAATGGTGTACGTCGATCGATATTCCAGCGCGTCCTCGTACACGGTGCAGGTAGACGTCGGTTCGCGGCTCCCGATTGGCAATACTTCCGTCGGCCGTGCGTTTCTTTGCGGTCTTCCAGACGGGCGGCGGGCGGAGCTGCTCAACGATCTGCGCACCGAGAACGCCGCGGATTGGCCCAGGCTACGGAAGGGGATCGAACGCGCGATGCGTGATTACGTGGAGCACGGCTACTGCAGCTCTCTGGGCGAGTGGCGGCCGGAAGTTCATGCCATCGCCGTCCCGCTGCGCCGCGGCGAAGGGTTCCCGCCCATCGTGTTCAGCTGCAGTGGACCAGCGTTCGAGTTGACGGTAGAGGCAGTCCAGCGTGATGTCGGACCACGACTCGTGGCGCTTGTCGGGAACGTGGCGCACGCGCTCACTGCGACTGGGAGGAGTGGCTGATGGGCAGGGGTGATACCCGCGACTGGTATCGTCATAGACGGATGACTCCCTGGAAAGGACGGCGCGCATGACGACCCCCGCGTACGAGCTCGTCGAGGTCAGCACCGACGGCGACCTCGCGACGATCACCATGAACTGCCCCCGGCGGCGCAACGCGCTCTCGCTCGCGCACATGACCGAGCTGACCGACGCGTTCAGCCGCGCCGGCGACGGACCGGCGCGCGGGATCACGCTGGCCGCCAACGGGCCCGTGTTCTCGGCGGGGCACGACTTCGCCGACATGGTGGACCGCGACCTGCCGTCGATGCGCGAGCTCCTCAGGGCCTGCACGAAGCTGATGGACACCATCCAGTCGGTCCCCCAGCCCGTGCTGGCGCGCGTCCACGCGCTCGCCACCGCGGCCGGCTGCCAGCTCGTCGCCACCTGTGACCTGGCCGTCGCCTCCACGGCGGCCGCGTTCGCCACGCCGGGCGGCAAGGGCGGATGGTTCTGCACCACTCCCATGGTGGCGGTGGCCCGCAACGTCGGCCGCAAGCGCGCGCTGGAGATGGCGCTCACCGGCGACACCGTCGACGCGGCGACCGCCGCCGAGTGGGGGCTCGTCAACCGGGTCGTTCCCCCCGACCAGCTGGTCGAGGCGTCCCGGCGCCTGCTCGAGGCCGCCACGCGCGGCAGCGCCATCGCCAAGGGGATCGGGAAGCAGGCGCTCTATGCCCAGATCCAGCTCCCGCAGGCCCAGGCCTACGCCTACGCGATGGAGGTGATGGCCTCCGCCTCCCAGCTCCCGGACGCACGCGAGAACATGCGGGCGTTCCTGGAGAAGCGCCCGCCGAGGTTCAGCTCCGGACGCCGGCGCGAGTAGAGACGGCGCGCCTGGCGCGGCTCCGGAGGCCCCTGGCGCCGGCGCCCCCGCCCCGTCCCAGGACCTCGCGCACCACCTCCAGGAAGCGCAGGGCGACCGGCGCCGGCGCACCGGGACGCCGGAGGGCCACGAGGCTCGTCCGCGGTGCGGGGGCCGCGATCTCGCGGTACTCGACACCGGTGCGGCGCAGGTCCCTCACGGACCCCGGGACGAGGGAGACGCCGACCCCGGACGCGACGAGCGCCATCGCGGTGGCGAGATCGGGGACCTCCTGCGCGATGGCGGGCTGGAACCCGGCGGCGCGGCAGAGCTCCATCATGAAGTCCAGCCACCCGGGCCGGCGATCGCGCGGGAACACGATGAACGGCTCGCGCTCGAGCTCGGCGAGGCGAAGCGCCCGCCGCACCGCGAGCGGGTGGCCGCTGGGGAGCACGATCACGACCGGCTCCTCGTGGACCGTCTCGGCCACGAGCGTCTCGTCCCCGAAGGGCGGTCGCACGAACCCGAGCTGGAGCCGCCCGCCGCGGATCGCATCGACCTGGGCGCCCGAGCTCATGACGCTCACCGAGAACGCCACGTCGGGGTTTCGCGCCCGGAAGGTGCGAAAGACCCGCGGCATGACACCGTAGGTCGCGGAGGCGACGACCCCGACCGCGAGCGCTCCCGTCTCGCCGCGGGCGGCCCGCCGCGCGGCCACCCCGGCGCTCGAGACGCGCTGAAGGATCTCGCGGGCCTCCGAGAGGTAGATCCGCCCGGCCTCGGTGAGCTCGACGCGGCGCCGGCCACGCCAGAGGAGCTCCACCTCGAGCTCGCGCTCCAGCTGGCGGATCTGCTGGCTGAGCGGTGGCTGGGCGATGCCGAGGCGCGCGGCGGCCCGCGTGAAGTGCAGCTCCTCCGCCACGGCCACGAAGTAGCGCAGGTGCCGGAGCTCCATGCTGCGATATGTAATGCGTATTGAACTGATAGGAAAGGTATATTGGACGTATCGACGGGACCCGCCCAGGTTCTGGTCCCGTGTCCAGCCTCCAGACCGCGGCCGCCCTCCCGGGCTCCCCGACCGACGATCCCGCCCCATGGGCGCCGTCCACCGCATCGCCCGCGGCCGCCGACCGGCTGGGGCTCCCGCTGTTCGCGCTCGCCCTCTCCGGGTTCTGCTCGTTCCTGTCCTTCTACGCCTCGATGCCGCTGCTGCCTCTCCTGCGGCGGGTCTTCGGCGTCACCGAGGGCGCGGCGGCCCTCACCGTCAGCGCCCCCACGGTCGCGGTGGCCCTCGCATCTCCCCTCGCGGGCGTCGTGGCGCGCCGGTTCGGGTACCGGCGTACGATGCTCGCGTCGCTCCTCCTCCTCCCCGTCCCCACGCTCCTCGCCGCCACCTCCGGCGGCCTGCACGCCCTCGTGGCGTGGCGGTTCCTGCAAGGCCTGATCGTGCCCGGGGTGTACGCCGTCGCCATGGCGCAGCTCGCCGCCGAGTGGCCGCGGCAAGGGCTCGGCCGCGCCATGTCCGCGCTCGTGACGGGCAACGTCATCGGCAGCTTCTCCGGGCGCTTCCTGACCGGGCTGGCCGCCGATCACCTGGGCGGCTGGCGGGCCGCCTTCGTCCTCCTCGGCGTCGTCGCGGTCGTCGCCGGCGTCGCCGCGGCGCGGCTGCTGCCGCAGGACGGATCGGCGCCCGGCGTCCGGGCGCCCGTCGAGCGGGCCCGCCCCCGCGACGTCCTCGGCGAGCCGCGCCTCCTCGCGACCTTCGCGGTCGGGTTCATGGTGCTCTTCAGCCTGGTCGCGACCTTCACGTACGTGACCTTCCACCTGTCCGCGCCGCCCTTCGGGCTGGGGACCTCCGCGCTCTCGTACCTCTTCACCGTCTACCTGGTCGGCGCCGTGGTGACCCCCTTCGCGGGCCGGTGGATCGACCGGGTGGGCTCGCGGCGCGCGATCACCGTCGCCCTGGCGGCGGCGGTCGCGGGCGGTGCCCTCACCCTCGCGCCGTCGCTCGTGCTCGTCGTCGCGGGCCTCACGGTGGTCGCCACCGCGGCCTTCGTCAGCCAGGCTGCCTCGACGACCTACCTCAGCACCGCGGCGTCTGCGCGCGCCTGCTCGGCCGCGTCCGGCCTGTACGTGTCGTCCTATTACGTCGGGGGCGCGCTGGGCGGGATCGTCCCCGCCCTCGCCTGGCGCGCGGGCGGGTGGCCCGCCTGCGTCGCGCTGGTGGCCGCGGTGCAGGTCGCGACCATCGCCCTGGCGCGGCGCGCCTGGAGGGTCAGATTCCCCGGAAGCGCGGCGGCCGCTTCTCCGTGAACGCGGTGCGGCCCTCGCGGTAGTCCGCGCTGTGGATGGCGCGTGCGATGACCTCGCGCGCTTCCGCGGGATCGACCCCGCCGGTGATCGACAGCGCGTTCAGGATCCGCTTCGCGCCCGCGATGCTGAGCGGCGCGTTCTGCGAGAGGGTGCCCGCCATCTCGAGCGCGCGCGTCATGGCGTCGTCGTCCAGCCCGTCCAGCAGGCCGATGCGAAGCGCCTCGGCTGCGTCGAATCGCTGCCCGCCGTACAGGATCTGCTTCGCCTTGCTGACGCCCACCAGGGCGAGCAGCTTGGACGTCCCGCTGACGTCGTAGACGATGCCGAGCCGCGCCGCCGGTATCCCGAACACGGCGGTGCCGGTCCCCAGCCTGAAGTCGCACGACATCGCGAGGTGGCACCCGCCACCCAGGCAGAAGCCGTCGACGACCGCCAGGGTGGGCTTCTTCGCGTCGAACACGGCGTCGCAGCACCCGTCGACCGCGCGCCCGTAGCGCTCGGCCTCGGCGCCGGTCGAGCGCACCTGCTCGAACTCGGCGATGTCGGCGCCGGAGCAGAAGTGGCCGCCCTCCCCGCGCAGGACGATGGCGCGGACGGCCGAGTCCGCCTCCACCCCGGCGATGATGGCCGGCATGGCCTCCCACATGGCCAGGGTCATCGAGTTGCGCCGGTGCGGCCGGCTGATGGTGATGACGGCGACGTGCTGCTCGACCTTCGTGACGATGTCCTTCATCGGCTCTCCGCGGTGGAAGGAGGGCGCGCCTGCCCGGCGGGCCGGTCGCTTCCCCTCTCGGTCTCGGTGAAGAATGCGTCCACGGCGGCGTGGAAGCGGTCGGGCTCCTCCAGGTTCACGGCGTGTCCGGTCCTCGGGAACATCCACATGCCGGCGCCGGGGATCACGCGCTTCAGGAAGAGGGTGGTCTCGATGCACGGCTCGTCCTCGTCGCCGACCACGAGCAACGTGGGCACCGCGAGACGGCGCAGCTGCGCCTCGAAGCTCTGCAGCGACGGACGCTGCCCCTGGTAGCGCGCGATGGTCCGCGCCATGCCCACCACGCTGTGCTCGCGCAGGTGCGCCATGAACTCCTGCCAGGCGCGCGGGTTCTTGCGGAGGAGCTGCAGCCGGGTCGGCCCGTGGCCGATCTCCTCGGCCATCGCGACCGCACCGAGCTCCTCGTACCGCCGGGCCATCCGGGCGGCCTCCAGCTTCCACTGCTCGTGGACGCCGGGCGGCGAGCCCGAGCCGACGCCCGCCACCACGATGGCGCTCGCCATCTCCGGGTGGCGCAGCGCGAACTGGAGCGTCGCGTAGGCGCCCATGCTGAGACCGACGACGTGTGCGCGCGCGACGCCGCAGGCGCGCATCACCGCCCCGATGTCCTCGGCCGCGTGCTCGTACCCGTACGCCTCCCCGTCCTCGGGCACCTCGGAGGGCGGGTAGCCTCGCGCGTCGAACCGGATGCAGCGGTGGCTGCGCGAGAAGTACCGGACCTGGAGCTCCCATTCCCGGTGGTCCGAACCCAGCTCGTGCACGAACAGGATGGGGTGCCCTCGCCCCACCTCGTCCACGTGGAGCCGCGCTCCGTTCGCCTCGATCATGGCCATGGTCCGCTCCTCACGGCGGGGCCGTCGCGGCGCGCTGGTGCGCGGCCCCTCCTCGGATCAGCCGCTCGATCTCCTCGGGCAGGAACCCGAACTCGCGCAGCGACGCGACCGTGTGCTCGCCCACCCGCGGCGCCGGATCGCTCGCGATCTCGGACCGGCCGTCGAAGAGCACCGGGAGGCCGAGCGTGCGCGTCGCCTCGCCGTCGGGCCCGCGGGCGTCGAGCACCATGCGAACGGCCCGGGACTGTTCGTGCTCGAGCGCCTGCGCGACGTCCTGGACCGGGCCCACCGGGACTCCGGCCGCGTCGAGGCGCGCGTGCCACTCGGCGACCGTCCCGCGGGCGAGCTCCGCCTCGATCAGCCGGCCCAGGGCATGGCGGTTGCGCAGCCGGTCGTCCGGCTTGTCGAACCTGGGGTCGTGAATCCACTCTGGATGGCCGAGGACCTCCGCCACCCGCTCCCAGTTGCTCTGGTTCGCGCCGCCGATGGCGAGCTCTCCGTCGGCGCACCGGAACACCGCATAGGGTGCGTTCAGCGGATGGGCCGTCCCGACGGGGCGTGGGATCGTCCCGGCGGAGAAGTAGGCGGCGGCGTACCAGTAGAGCTGCTGCAGCGACACCTGGAGCAGCGACGTCTCGACGTGCTGGCCGACGCCCGTCCGGAGGCGGTGCACGTAGGCGGACACGACGCCGAGGGCCGCCACGATCCCCGCGTTGATGTCGCCGATCGGGACCCCGACCTTGACGCCGGCTCGGCCCTCTTCCCCGGTCACGCTGATGAGGCCGCTGAACGCCTGCAGGATGAGATCGAAGCCGCCCCTGGACGCGAGCGGCCCTCGCCGGCCGAACCCGCTGATCGAGCAGTAGACGAGCGCCGGGTTGTGCCGTCGCAGCGTCTCGTAGCCGAGCCCGAGACGCTCCATCACGCCGACGCGGAAGTTCTCGGTGAGCACGTCCGCGCCCGCCACCATCCGGATCAGCGCCTCCTTCCCGGCGGGCGTGCGCACGTCGATCGCGATCGAGCGCTTGCCCCGGTTGAGCATGGCGAAGGAGGGCGGCACGCCGCTGTCGCCAGGGTGCCGATAGCCCCGAGCATCGTCTCCTTGCGGGAACTTCTCGATCTTGTAGACGGTCGCGCCGAGGTCCCCGAGCATGAGGCCGCAGATCGGTCCGGCCAGGATCTGCGACAGCTCCAGGACCTTGACGCCCTTCAGCGGATGATGACCCTCGCCCGGGTCGCTCATGCGAACGATCCTCTCCCTCGGTGCCGTCCCACCGCGCCGTCCTCCGCGGCCGAGGGGTTGGTCGCTCACGAGGACGCAGCGTGATCCCCTCGTACCCGGATTTCAAGAGCCATCACGCGTGGGTCGATCCCGTTCCGTGGTGGACGCGAGCCCGGCCGCCATCGAGCACCTGTCCGGCGTCGCGCGCGAGGAGGAGCTCCGGCTCACGGCCGTGAGGGCGGACCTCGCCGTCGTCACGGTCCTCGCCCGGAAGACGTAGGCGCGCGCCGCACTCTTGCATCGACCGTGGGCCCGGGCGACGGTAGCATCGCCCGGCGCCGTCCGCCTGCCGGCACGTCGCGCCACCCGCACCGGAGGAGAGGGCCATGAGGACGCGCATCACGGAGCTGCTGGGGATCGAGCACCCGATCATCCAGGGTGGCATGCACTTCGTCGGCCTGGCCGAGCTGGCCTCCGCCGTCTCCAACGCGGGCGGCCTCGGCATCATCACCGCGCTCACCCAGAAGACGCCCGAGCTGCTGGCGCGCGAGATCGCGCGCTGCCGGGAGATGACCGACCGGCCCTTCGGCGTGAACCTCACCTTCCTGCCCACCTTCGCGGCGCCGCCCTACCCCGAGTACATCCGCGCCGTCATCGAGGGGAAGGTGGGGATCGTCGAGACGGCGGGGCGCAACCCCGAGCCCTACATGCCCGCCCTCAAGGCGGCCGGCATCAAGGTCATCCACAAGTGCACCTCGGTCCGCCACTCGCTCAAGGCGGAGGCCATCGGCTGCGACGCGGTGAGCGTGGACGGCTTCGAGTGCGGCGGCCACCCCGGCGAGGACGACATCCCCAACTTCATCCTCCTGCCACGCGCCGCCGAGGAGCTGAAGATCCCCTTCGTTGCGTCGGGCGGCATGGCCGACGGCCGCAGCCTGGTGGCGGCGCTGGCGCTCGGCGCCGAGGGCATCAACATGGGGACCCGCTTCATGGCCACCCGCGAGGCGCCCATCCACGAGAACGTGAAGCGCGCCATCGTGGCGGCCACGGAGCTGGACACGCGGCTCATCATGCGCACCCTGCGCAACACCGAGCGGGTGCTCGCCAACGCCGGCGTGGAGAAGCTGCTCCAGATCGAGCGCGAGAAGGGCGACGCCCTCACCATCCAGGACATCTTCCCGCAGGTGGCCGGCGTCTACCCGCGGGTGATGCGCGAGGGCGACGTGGACGCAGGCGCCTGGAGCTGCGGCATGGTGGCCGGGCTCATCCACGACGTCCCCACCGTGAAGGAGCTGGTGGACCGGATCATGCGCCAGGCCGAGTCCATCATCCAGCAGCGCCTGGCCGGGATGAGCAGGGGCGGCCCGCGCGCTTGAGGGCGCGCGCGGCGCGCGGCGGCGCTATCCTCCGTCCATGCCATCCCGTCCCGGCCTGGCGGGTACCGTGCGGGCCTTCCTGGGGCGCGACCACGCGCGCATCGAGGGACTGCACGAGCGGCTGATGGACCTGGCGGAGGGCGGCGATCGCCCGGAGCGGCGAGAGCTGTGGCGGCGCTTCCAGCGGGCCGTCCTCGACCACATGGCCGTCGAGGACCGGCTGCTCGAGCGGTTCGGCTCCGTCCAGGCGGCGGAGGCCACCGTGCTGCGGGAGCAGCACGCGGAGCTGCGCCGGTTGCTGGACGAGGCGGGACGGGACCTGGCGCACCACCACCCCCGGCTCCAGGCCTTCATCACCCTCTTCCACGACCACGCCCTCCGCGAGGACGGCGTCTTCTACCGCTGGGCCGACGAGGTCCTCGATCCCGCCACCCAGACGGAGGTCGCGCGGGAGCTGGCCGAGAGCGATCGAGCCTCGGCGCTCGGACGCCGCTGAGCGCGCCGCGCCCGGCGCACCGGGGAACGCAGAGGTCCCCCACGAGACCGGCACCCGCCAGGACGACGGGCACCCGAGGCCGGCGTCTCGAGCACGCGCCGGCGAGCGCCACGAGGCGAGGCCCGATTTCCTTCGTCCTTCCGGACGATCACGAGCTGGCATGCCGGCCGCATGGAACTGCTGCGCGGGCCGCCGGGCCCGCGGAGGTCTGGTCCCGATGAAGGTGGCATTCGCGACGCTCGACGGACGGCACGTGCACGGCGATCTCCGCCGCGCCCCGCTGCTGGTGATCTACGAGGTGCGAGGGGACGGGTTCCGGCTCGACCGCGTCTCCTCCTTCGAGGAGGGCGCGCACCGCAGCCAGGACCGGATCCAGGCCGTCGCCGACGTCTCCGTGGTCTACGTCGCCGCCACCGGCCCCTCCACCGCGGCCCGCCTCGCCGCGCGCGGAGTCCGCGCCGGCACGGCGCCCGAGGGGACCGCCATCGGCGACGTCCTGGTCGCCATGGTGGACCGGCTCGCGGCCGTGCGGGAGCCCTTCCTCTCCTGCGGGTGATGGCGCTGGTGCGCCGGTTGCAGCATGAATGCTCGACCGGATGCGGAGCGAGCTGGCGCCACGGGTGCGGGAAGGCCTGCCTCGGAACGAGGCAGGCCCGTGCTCGATCTCCGTGCCGGCGGAGCGCTCCGCCCCGGGGCCGGGCCAGGGGCGGCTGGCCGTCGCACTGGTGGAGGGCGCGAGCGCCGTGGTCGGCTGCGCCTCGGCCCCGCCGCTGCACCTCTTCACTCCTCGTGCGCGCGGACGGAGCGTCTCGGCCCTCGTCGCGGGCCACGGCGGCGGGCTCCTGGCCGGCGACGTCGTGGAGCTCGCGGTCGAGGTGGGCCCGGGCGCGGTCGCGACGGTCGGCACCCAGGCCGACACCCGCGTCTACCGCTCGGAGGGGCCGCGCGCCGTGCAGCGGGTGACGGCCCGCCTCGGCGCCGGCGCGGCCCTCGGCCACCTCCCGGAACCCACCCGCTGCTTCGCCGGGGCGCGCTACCGGCAGGAGCAGCGGTTCGACCTCGAGCCGGGGGCGAGCCTCCTCCTCCTCGACGCGCTCACCCCCGGGCGGAGCGCTCGCGGCGAGCGGTGGGCCTTCGACGAGTACCTCACGCGCAACGAGGTGCACCTGGGGGGCCGCCTCGTGCTCCGCGACGCGCTCCGGCTCCTCCCCGGCGAGGGGCCCGGCGTGGCGCACCGGATGCGCTCCTTCGAGCTGCTCGCCACCGTCGTCGCCCTCGGGCCCGCCTTCGCGCACGCGGCGCGCGCGATCCTCGAGCGGGTCGGCGCGCTCGCCGTGGAGGGCGGCGGGGCGCTGCGCGTCGCCGCCAGCCCGCTCCTCGACGGCCTCCACCTCCGCCTGGCGGCCCGCAGCGTCGAGGAGGGCCAGGCCTTCGTCCACGAGCAGGTCGCGCTCGCCTCGCCCGTCTTCGGGCGCGATCCGCTCGCCCACCGCCCCTGAGGAGGTCCGCGCATGCACCTCACCCCGCGAGAGGTCGACAAGCTCCTGCTGCACCAGGCGGGCGCCCTCGCCCAGAAGCGGCTCGCCCGCGGCCTGCGGCTCAACCACCCCGAGGCGGTGGCGCTCCTCTCGGCGGTGCTGCTCGAGCTGATCCGCGACGGGCACCGCGTGGCGGAGCTGATGGACACCGGACGGCGGGTGCTGGGGCGACGCCAGGTGATGCCGGGCGTGCCCGAGATGATCCCGGAGGTGCAGGTGGAGGGGACCTTCCCGGACGGCACGAAGCTCGTCACCGTGCACCACCCCATCGCCGCCGCCGACGGCGACCTGGCGCTGGCCCTTCACGGCTCCTTCCTGCCTGCGCCGCCCCCCTCGGCCTTCGCCGACGGCCCCGACGGCGCGGACGAACCCGCGCCGGGCGCCGTGACGGCGGTGGAGGGGGAGCTGGAGCTGAACGCCGGGCGCGAGGCCATCCGCCTCACCGTCACGAACCTGGCCGACCGGCCCATCCAGGTGGGCAGCCACTACCACTTCGCGGAGACGAACCCCTACCTCCGCTTCGACCGCGGCCGCGCCTACGGCCGGCGCCTCGACGTGCCCTCCGGGATGGCGGTGCGCTTCGAGCCGGGGGAGACGCGCACGGTGGAGCTGGTGCCCATCGCCGGCCGCCGGATCGTGGCGGGCGGGAACGCGCTCGCGAGCGGACCCGTGACGGAGGAGGGGCGCGCCCGGCTGGTGGCCGAGGCGCTGCGGCGCGGCTTCGCGCACGCGGAGGAGGGGTAGCCATGGCGCGGCGCATCGAGCGGTCGCACTACGCCGAGATCTACGGCCCGACCACCGGCGACCGGGTGCGGCTGGGCGACACGGCCCTGGTGGCCGAGGTGGAGCGCGACTTCACCACCTACGGCGACGAGTGCAGGTTCGGCGGCGGCAAGGTGCTGCGCGACGGCATGGGGCAGGCGGCCGGCGTCCCGGCGGACGAGGTGCTCGACCTCGTGGTCACCAACGCGCTGGTGGTGGACTGGACCGGCGTCTACAAGGCCGACGTGGGCGTGCGGGACGGGCGCATCGCCGGCATCGGCAAGGCGGGCAATCCGGACGTCATGGCCGGCGTCACGCCGGGCATGGTGGTGGGGCCGGGCACGGAGTGCATCGCCGGGGAGGGGCTCCTCCTCACCGCGGGCGGCTTCGACTCCCACGTCCACCTCATCAGCCCGCAGCAGGCCGCCGAGGCCATCGCCAGCGGCGTCACCACCTTCGTGGGCGGCGGCACCGGCCCCGCCACCGGCACCAATGCCACGACCTGCACGCCCGGCCCCTGGAACCTCGCGCGCATGCTGCAGGCCACCGACGCGCTGCCGCTCAACGTGGGGCTGCTCGGCAAGGGCAACGCGGCGCGGCCGGAGGGCCTCGACGAGCAGGTGCGC
>JAJYGO010000242.1 GCA_021785115.1 Chloroflexota bacterium
GCCTTCACCTGGCCGGCTCCGGCGGATCGGCCGTCGCGCGAGCCCGGCTCCGATGGCCGCCGCCCGACCCGGCGAGCTCGAGGGCGACGTCCACAATCATGTCCTCCTGGCCGCCGACGACGCGTCGCCGGCCAAGCTCGAGGAGGATCTCGCGGACGTCGACGCCGAAGCGCGCGGCCGCCCGCTCCGCGTGGAGCAGGAACGACGAGTAGACGCCGGCATAGCCGAGCGTCAGCGTCGAGCGGTCGATCAGCTGGGGGCGGCGCATGATCGGCGCCACGACGTCCTCGGCCACGTCCATGATCCCGAAGAGATCGACGCCGGTGTCGTAACCCACCCGCTCGCTGACGGCGACGAGCACCTCGGTCGGGCAGTTGCCGGCGCCGGCGCCCAGCCCGCGGCTGCACCCGTCCACCTGGTCGACGCCCTCGTCCAGCGCCCCGAGCGAGTTCGCGACCGCGAGCGAGAGATTGTTGTGGGCGTGGATGCCGACCTGCGTCGTCGGGCGAAGGCGGGCCTTGAGCTCGGCGACCCGGGCCCGCGCGCCCCCGACGGTAAGCGCCCCCGCGGAGTCCACGACGTAGACGCAGTCGGCACCGGCGCCCTCCATGATCAGCGCCTGGGCGGCGAGCTGCGCGGGCGTGAGCATGTGTGCCATCATCAGGAAGCCGACCGCCTCCATGCCCAGCCGCTTCGCCATGCCGATGTGCTGGATGGCGATGTCCGCCTCGGTGCACTGGGTGGCGATCCGCGCCACGGAGACCCCGAGGGACTGCACTTCCTGGAGGTCGTCGGCGACGCCGATCCCGGGCAGGAGGAGGGCCGCCAGCTTCGCATGCTGCACCACCGCGGCCGCGGCCCGGATCAGGGCTCGTTCGTCGACCTTCGAGAAGCCGTAGTTGAACGACGAGCCGCCGAGGCCGTCGCCGTGCGAGATCTCGATGACGGGGACGCCGGCCCGGTCGAGCGCCGCGGCGACCGCCGCCGCCTGCTCCGGCGTGAACTGGTGGGCGACGGCATGCGAGCCGTCACGGAGCGTGGAGTCGGTCAGGCGGTAGCGGCGCCCCCCGGCAATCGGCTGGCTGGGCTCCGCGGCGTCACGGGCGGCCGATGGTGTGGTCATCGCGCGGTCCTCGGCGTGGACGGGCGGGAGAAGCGGTTCCGCGCGAGCACCTCGCCGACCCGCACTGCCGACGCCGTCATGATGTCGAGGTTGCCAGCGTACGGCGGCAGGTAATCGCCGTGCCCGGTCACCTCGAGAAACACGGTCACCCTGCCAGCGCTCCTCCATCCGGGGGCATCGAACGGTCCGTCATCGAACACCGGCGGTGACTTCAGGCGGTAGCCGGGGACGTAGCTCGCGACCTCGGCGACCATGGCCTGAACGGACGCCGTCACCGCGTCCCGGTCGGTGCCTGGGGGCAGCGCGCAGTAGACCGTATTCCGCATCAGGATCGGCGGCTCGGCGGGGTTGAGGACGATGATCGCCTTCCCGTGGGTGGCGCCGCCGATCGTCTCGAGGCCACGAGCCGTCGTCGCGGTGAACTCGTCGATGTTCTGGCGGGTCCCGGGACCGGCCGACCGGGAGGCGATCGTCGAGACGATCTCCGCGTAGGGGACCGCGGCCACCCGCGTCACCGCGGCCACGATCGGGATCGTTGCCTGACCCCCGCATGTGATCATGTTCAGGTTGGGCCCGTCGAGATGCGCCCCAAGGTTCACTGGGGGCACGACGGCCGGGCCGATAGATGCCGGGGTCAGGTCGATAGCGACGATCCCGGCGCGCTCGTAGTCGGGGGCGTGGCGCCGGTGGATCGCCGCCGAGGTCGCCTCGAAGACGATCGCCGCGCCCAGCCGCTCGCGCTGGGCGAGCAGCCAGGGAACGCCGTCGGGGGAGGCCTCGATCCCCCAGCCGCGAGCCCGCGCCAGGCCCTCGGAGAGCGGATCGATCCCGACCATCGCGACCGGCTCGAGGACGGCCGAGCGGAGCAGCTTCCGGGCGAGGTCCGTGCCGATGTTCCCGGAACCCACGATGGCGACCGGAATGCGCATGGCCCGATCCCTCACACCGGCGGCTGCGCCGCGCCGGCCGGACGGACCGGCCCGAACGTCGCGACCCGCTCTGTAATCCGGGCGATCCGGTCGAGGTTCGCGGCGGGAGGCACGTTGTCGGACACGCCGAGGATCAGCCGCTCACCAGTCCCGAGATCGGCGAAGACCGCGTCGAGGTATGTCTCGAACTGCTCGTCGGACATGCTGTCGTCGAGCAGCGCGACGGACGGGATGCCTCCCCAGACCACGGTGCGGTCGCCCATCCCGCGGCGGAGCTCGGCGAGGGTGTTGTCGACCATCGGAGCGGCGCAGACGGACTCCGCGACGTCGATCCGACAGTCCGGGAAGAAGGGCAGCAGCTGCCGGTTCTCCCCGTCCGCGTGGGTCAGGATGCGCTTCCCGCTCGCCCGGATCCGGTCGCCAGCCTCCCGCAGCCACGGCACGATCTCGTCCCGGAAGAAGCCCGGCCAGGTGACCTGCTGGTCGTAGTTGGCGCCCCACCAGACGACCTCCGCGTCGCACGCGACGACCGCGTCGAGGGCGGCCTCGAAGAACGGGCGAAGCCGGTCCCCGAACCGCTGGAGGGCTGCGAGGTCGTCCATGTAGAGGTACATGAACGCCTCCATGTCCATCAGATCATGGAGGACGAGGTGGATCGGGCCGGCCGCCACCGGGCCATTCGCGACGGCTAGGCCACTGTCACCGATCCGCGCCCTGAACGCCGCGTAGGCGCCCGGCGTCGGGACGACCTCGAGGTGCTCGAAGACTTGGGCGACCGCCTCGAGGTCAGCCGGGCTCTCGATCGGGCGCTTCTTGACGGCGGGGATGGACTGCCCGTCGCGGCGCATCGCATCGGTCATCTCTATGATCGACGTGACGTCCCCGGCCGGCGTGCGGATCGTCGATCGGTAGAGCTCCCCGTCGGACGTGAACTCGACGGGTAGCCCCGACACCTCCACGAGGTAGGGCGAATCGGGATGGTTCTCGATCCCGAAGCCGCGGAGCATCCACGAGCGTGGGCCCCTGGGTACTGTGAAGTCCGCCCGGACCGCGTGGCAACCGAAGCCGAAATGCCGCGCGACGTCGACCGTGTTGGCGTTCGCGAGTTCGCGGGGCAGCGTGCCGCGCGCGCGCTGCGCGATGAGCCACAGGTCCATCCGCGGCGTCCAAGGGAGCGCATCGGTAGGCGCGCCCGCGATCGCCGCCAGCATCCGTTCGCGATCATCCATCGGGCACCTCGGACTTCCTTCCAGCTGCGATTCCCGACTCATCCGGTGCCGCCAGTCCGCCACCGTCGCTCACCGCGGTTGGAGCGGCCAGCACCCGACGCCAGTCCCTCGAGAGGGCGACAGCATCGGCCACAGCACCGAGCATCTCGCACACGCTCCGGTGGAGCGGGATCTGGGACGCTCGCTCGAGCTCGATCCGTGCCTCGGGCTCTCCCGCGACGAGGACCTCACCGTCCGGCCGCTCGGCGGGCACAGCCTTCAGGGTGTCGATGAACGAGTCGAGCCGGTCGGAGAACGCCTGCGTGGGGTCGAAGGCCGCCGGATCGAGCGCGAGGAACCAGTGCCCGACCCTCGACGAGCCGCCAACTGCGTAGAGGCTGCGGACGTCGAAGAGGGAGCCTGAGCCCGTGAGGACGCCGGTCAAGATGTCGACGGCCGCGGCGAGTCCGTACCCCTTGTGGCCTGAGGTGACGCTGCCGCTGCCGCCGAGGGGGAGGAGCGCACCGCCTTGCGCCGCCGATGGATCGCTGGTCGGCCTTCCGCGCTCGTCCAGCGCCCAGCCGAGCGGCACTGTCTGGCTGAGGCGGCGGGCGACCTCGAAGCGGCCGCCCGTGACGACCGAGGTCGCCATGTCCAGCAGGAACTCGGTTCGCCGTGCCGCCGGCGCGGCGAACGCGATCGGGTTCGTGCCCAGAGCACCCTTGTAGGAGCCGGTCGGCGCGACGATCGGGTCCGCGTTGGTGAGGGCCACACCGATCAGGCCAGCATGGACCGCCTGACGGGCGTAGGCGCCGGCTATCCCGAAGTGGGACGAGGCACGGACCCCGACCGAGCCGATGCCGTGTCGCCGGGCGAGGGTGATCGCCCGGCGCATCGCACGTCGACTGACTGGGTGCCCGAGACCGTGGTCCCCGTCCCAAAGCTCGACGGCATGGCGCCGGCGAACGACCGTGACGTTCGGGCGGGCCGTCACCGTGCCAGTCTGGAGTGCCCGGACATACTGGTCCAGCCGACCGACCCCATGGGAGGCGATCCCCCGTCGGTCGGACAGGACGAGGACTTCGGCGGCGATCCTGGCATCCGAACGCCGGACGCCGAGCCGCTCGAAGGTACGCCGGACGAAGCGTTCGAGCGCCTCCACGGGGACGAGGACCGTCTCCGGAAGCGCCTTGGGGTCCACGCTGAGCGAGTCGTGCTGCACATCCCTATTCTGGCATACGATATGTGATATCTGCGGGTCGGGACGGCCGGTTCGCGCGGTCGACCCCGGCGGGCACCCTGCATTCGAGCGCTCGGTCGAGGGGACGCCATGGTCGTGAGGCATCTGGGTCACGCGGGAGTGACGGTGGGCAACCTCGAGCGGTCGCTCGCCTTCTACGGCGGCCTGCTCCGCTTCGAGGCGCGGGCGCGACGCGTGATCGACGAGCCCTGGCTCGCCCAACTCCTCGGGCTCCCCGAGGCCGTCGTCGACGCCATCGACTTGGCGGTCCCGGGCACGGGCGAGATCGTCCAGCTCTTCGAGTTCGTGGTCCCGAGGGACGCTGCCACGCGACCTGGGATGACAGTCCCCGGGAGCGTCCATCTCGCGTTCACCGTCGAGGACCTGGACCGGTTGCTCGCCCGGCTCGCGGCCGCCGGGGTGCCGCTGGTCGGGTCGCCCGTGACGATCACGTCCGGCGAGAACACGGGCGGCTCGCTCGCCTGCGTCCGCGACCCCGACGGGATTGTGATTGAGTTCTTCGAGGCTCCACGGCGCTCCGCGAGCTGACGATGGCCACCCAGCCGACGCCGAGACCTGCGCATCGCCTGGCCGGCCGGGCACGTCCGGGATTGCGTCGGACGCCGCTGCCCGCAGCTCTCACGGGGCCGAGGATCGCACTCGGACTAATTCTCCTCGCGGCGCTCGTCGTGCGCCTGCTCTGGCTCGGGAGCCCCAATGGGATCCTGATCTTCGACGAGCGCTACTACGTCAACGCGGCGCGGACGATCCTCGGCTGGCCGACCTCCTCCGGCATCTGGGCAGGGTCGCCAGTGGGGCTCGACCCCAATACCGAGCACCCGCCGCTCGGAAAGGTGTTCATCGCCGCATCCATGTGGATCTTTGGCGACGACGCACTCGGCTGGCGGGCACCGAGCCTGCTCGCAGGGATGATCGCGCTCGGCGCCGTCTACGGCATCGTGCGATCGCTCGACGGTTCGCCCTGGACGGCGGTCGTCGCCGTCGCCATCTACTCGCTCGACACCCTGTCGTTCATCCACGGCCGGCTCGGGGTGCTCGACATGATGATGGTCGCCCTCATCCTCCTCGGGGCCTGGGCGGCGCTGCAACGAAGGTGGGTCGCCGCTGGCGTCCTGCTCGCGCTCGGGTCGCTGGTGAAGGTCACGGCTGTCTTCGGCCTGCTCGCCGTGGCCGGATGGCTGACGCTCGACCTGCTCGGCCGCGTCCGCGAGCGGCACAGGCTCGCGCTCGCCGACCTGCGGCCGGTGGTCTCGGTCGTCGGGACCTTCACCGTGGTCGCGCTCGGCGGGCTCTGGGTGCTCGACCTCCGCTTCACCGAGTTCCGGACGCCGTTTGAGCACCTCTCCCGGATGTTCGGATACGGGCTCGGGCTGCACCCCGTCTACAGTTCGGACCAGATCTCCAGCCAGCCGTGGGAGTGGCTCGTCAACGGCGGGCAGTTCTCGTACCTGCGCGAGACTGCCGCGGTCGTCGCCGGCTATGTCGTCGACGTGGACCCGCGGCTCGACTTCCACGCCCTGATCAACCCGGTGCTGATCGGCAGCCTCGCCCCGGTTACGCTCTTCGCGTGGGCGCGCGCATGGCGTGAACGGGACCGGCTGGCCGGCTGGACGCTCCTGTGGATGGCGGCGAGCTACGTGCCGCTCATCGTGCTCGCCCTGGTGTCGGATCGCGTGATGTTCCTCTACTACGCGTTGCCGGTCATCCCGGGCCTTGCGATCGCCACCGCCGTGCTGCTTCGGCGCGCGCGCCTGCCCGACATCGTGACGTGGGGCTACATGGCCGCCATGTTGGCCGCGTTCGTCGCCTACTTCCCGTTCCGGCAGCTGCCGTGAAGCGCGCCCCCGCGTCGGGCCGCGGGCTACTGGACGAGGCGCTTCGCCAACTCGACCGCGGCGGCGGCGTCGGGGGCATAGCCGTCGGCGCCGATCTGATCGGCGAACTCCGGGGTCACCGGGGCCCCGCCAACCACGACCTTGACGTCGCCGAGCCCAGCGTCGCGGACCGCCTGCACGACGTCGCGCATCCCGACCATGGTGGTCGTCAGCAGCGCGCTGATCCCGATGATCTTCGCTCCGTGCTCGCGCGACGCGTCCACGAACCGCTGGACCGGGACGTCGACCCCGAGATCGATCACCCCGATGTTTGCCCCGCGCCACATCATCGAGACGAGGTTCTTGCCGATGTCGTGCAGGTCGCCGTCGACGGTCCCGACGACGGCTGTGAACCCGGGCTTGATCCCCGCCTTGACGAGGACCGGCTCGAGGAGCGCCGCCGACTCCTTCATCGCGCGCGCGCTGATCAGCATCTCCGGCACGTAGATCTCGTTGGCGCTGAACCGCGCGCCGGTCGTCGCCATGGCCGCGGTCATCGCGTCGAGGATCTCCTGTGGTACGACTCCTTCAGCGATCGCATCCCCCGTGACGCGGACCGCGGTCGCGCGGTCACCCGACTCGATGGCGGCGGTCAGAGCGTTCAGGTCGACCATCGGACGGGTCTCCTTCACCTCGGTCGGGGCCGGAGCGGCCCCGAGGTGCCTGTCGGTCATGTCGGCCCGAGGGCCAGCCGCGCCCGGGCCGGCGGCGATGCGGATCGTAAGGCCGGGCCAGCGCACCCGAGTGGGCCGCAGGCCCGTTGTCGGGGGCCTAAGATGGCCAGATGGCTTGACCATTTGATCGACGGACGGTACCATCGGGATTGCTCGACGTCAACCTCCGCCGGACGCGACGGCTTGCGCCTGTGGGCCTTCCCGTAACAGCCGGCGTGTCGCGATCCGCCGCCCCGACCGGTGCGGAGCTCGGCGCAGAGTCGGCCCGGCACCGGTCCGCGGAACGGCACGACTCGGAGGTCCCGATGGTGCGGTCAACGACGTGGCGCGGCTTCGATCTGACACGCCGCCTGGAGAGGATCGACCGGGCGTTCGCCATGGCCGAGGTGACGTCGCCCGACGACGTCCCGATCCTCGCGAACACGCCCTGCTATTTCGCCTTCTCGACCTTCGACAAGCCCGACGACTACTTTACGAACCCCGCCAGCATGGTCGAGTACCAGGAGCGCGGGTTCGAGCGGCACCTCGCCGAGATCGATGACGACGTCGTGCCCTACTTCATGCCCTGGTTCGGCACCGGCGTCCTGGCATCGGGGTTCGGGAGCCGGATCACGATCGCCGACGGACGGGGCAACGACCCCGCCGTCGCCGGACCGTGCATCACCTCAATCGCGGATGCTAGACGCCTGAAGATGCCCGACCCGGAGCGCGACGGATGGATGCCGCGCGTCCTCGCCGCGATCGACCACGCCCGCGGCCACAGCGACTTGCCGGTGGGGCTCACCGACATGCAGGGGCCGCTCGACACGCTCGGCCAGATGTGCGGTCAGGTCCAGCTCTTCACCTGGATGTATGACGAGCCCGCGCTCGTCCACGACTTGCTGGACCTCGTCACCGATGCGTTCATCGCCTGGGTCGGCGTGCAGAAGGAGCACATCGGCGAGCCCCGCGATAGCAGCAACGGCCTGCAGGGCGTCGGCGCGTCGGCGGTCGGCTGCTGGGAGTCCGACGACGACATGACGATGCTCAGCCCCGACATGTACGCCGAGTTCGTCGCCCCGCGCGTGGCGCGGATCTTCGACGCCTTCGGCGGCGGCAGCCTGCACTTCTGCGGCAAGGGCTACCAGCATCTCGAGACCATCCTCGACCACCGGAGCATGCGCGTGGTCAACAACTCGCCGATGGGCAGCTTCGCGGAGGTGGGGGCCTTCCGGCGCCGGCTTGGCGCAGGGGTCTCCCTCCAGATCCAGGACATCGCGCCGATCGACCTCGAGGGCTACTACCGTCGGCTGTTCGCGGAGCTGGATGACCTGCGCGGCGTGCTCGTGGCCCCGTTTGTCGTGGACGGGATCGGGATGGACGCGACTGGCGGCTACGTCGAGCGGACGGATGACCCGTTCGATGCCGCGAAGCGTCTCGTCGCGGTTGTGCGGGAGTGCATCGCCCTGAAGCTGGCCGGCCGGCCACTCGTCTGATCGGGCCGGCCCACCGATCTACCGCGGCGGTCGCCCACGCGGGCACGAAGCTGGAGTCGAGATCATGAGTGAACGGGTGAGCCCGGCGACGACCGGGACGATGACCGGCCGGGAGCGCGTGCTGGCGACTCTCAACCACAAGGAGCCCGACCGCGTACCGATCGAGTTCGGATCGTCCCAGATCTCGAGCCTAGTAGTCGGGCGGCCCTACGGGTACGCGGCGCTGTGCGAGCTCCTCGGCGTGACGGACTACGCCGAACCGGAGATCAACTACTACCTGAACTCGGTCAAGAACGTGGACCAGCGGTTGATGCGCCGGTTCGGGGCCGATCTGCGCTGGGTGACGGCGGGCGCGCCGGAGGTCGTCCGGCAGCCCGACGGAACGCTCGTCGACGCCTGGGGGCTCGTGCTCACGCCGACCGGCACCTTCAACGTCGTCGAGGACGCGAACACGCCGCTGCGCGGGGCGTCGTCGCCCGCCGACATCGACGCGTACCCACTCTGGCCCGACCTCTCCGATCCTCGGATCACCGCCGGCAAGCGAGACGAGGCTGCCGCGCATCAGCGGGACGGGTACGCAGTCGTCGCATCGCTCGGGACCGGCGGCCGGCTCTTCCACAACTACTCGTGGTTGCGCGGGTTCGACAACTGGCTCATTGACATGTACGAGAACCCCCGCCTCTACCATGCGCTCGCGGAGCGGATCCTCGAGGTCGGACTCGGCTACGTCCGGGCGTTCCTGCCGGCGGTCGCCGACCACGCCGACCTCGTCTACATAGCGGACGACCTCGGGACGCAGCGCAGCACGCTGATGAGCCCCGAGGCGTACCGGACGTTCTGCAAGCCGTATCACCGGCGTCTGATCGCCGCGATCAAGGATGTCGCGCCGCGCGCGAAGATCCTGATGCACTCGTGCGGAGCCATCTCGTCCCTGATCCCCGACCTCATCGACGTCGGCGTCGACGTGCTCAACCCGGTCCAGCCGAAGGCGGCCGACATGGAGCCGCGCAGCGTGAAGCGCCGGTTCGGACGGGACCTGTCGTTCCTCGGGGGCCTCGACATTCAGGAGCTGCTGCCGTTCGGCTCGACCGACGAGATCCGCGCCGGTGTGCGCGACCTGCTCGACGCGTACGCACCCGGTGGCGGCTACATCTTCGCGCCGTCACACGAGATCCTGCCGGAGGTGAGGCCGGCGAGCATCGTCGCGATGTTCGACGCCGCGCTCGAGTTCGGCGGGTATCCGCGCGTCCCCTGAGGGCGCGTGGCGGCCGCCAGGGTGGCGCCGTGCCGGGCGTCCCGCGGATGCCGACGGGCACCGCGGGCGGGAGGCTCTCAGGCCATGAGGACGCCGCCGTCGACGTTCCACGCCTGCCCGGTGACGACCGTCGACTCGGCGCTGGCGAGGTAGACGGCGAGCGGCGCGATCTCCGCGGGCTCGAGCCGGCGCCCGAGGGGCGTGATGCCCGCCTCGAACTCGGCGACGGTCACCCCGAGGCGGGCCGCGTCGTATTCGATCCGGCCCTGGTTCATCCGCGTGTTCGTGGACCCGGGGCAGATCGCGTTGACGGTGACCCCGGAGGCGACGGTCTCCAGCGCGAGCGAGCGGGTCAGCCCGAGCAGGCCGTGCTTGCTCGCCGAGTAGGCGGCGCCATGGAACGTCCCGATCTTGCCGGCGACCGAAGCGATCTGGATGATCCGGCCGTGGCGGCGCTCGATCATGGGTTTCGCCGCCCACTTCGACAGCAGGTACGGCACCGTCAGGTTCACGTAGAGGGTCTGCTCCCAGAACCCGTCGTCGAACTCCACGACCGGCCTGAGGTCCGCGCTGCTCCCGATCCCGGCGTTGTTCACGAGGATGTCGATCCGGCCGAGCGCCCCGACCGCGGCGTCGAAGACCTCGCGAGCGGCCCCGCGGATCGCCAGGTCCGCGATCACGGTGTAGCAGCGCCCGCCGCCCCGCTCGATCTCGGTCTGCGTCGACGCCAGCCCGTCGCTGTCGCGGCCGGTGATCGCCACCGCCGCGCCCTCCTCGGCAAACGCCAAGGCGATCGCCCGGCCGATGCCGCGGCTCGCGCCGGTCACGAGGGCCGTCTGGTTCTCGAGTCGCATCGCCTCGTCCTCTTCAGCGCCAGGTCGTCATCCGTGGTAGGTCCCATACTCGCGGCCGGCCGCCGAGAACGCCTCGATGTTGGCGTATGGCGTGCCGTCGAAGAAGAAGTCGGTCGTCGAGAGGACTAGGTTCCCGCGCGGCATCGCCCGCTCGAGGACGTCCCTGACCCGCTCCCTGACCTCGACGGGGGTGGCGGTCACCAAGAACTCGACTTGGTCGATGTTGCCGCGCAGCGCCATCTCCGGGCGGAGGACCCGCAGCGCCTCATCGAGGTCCACGTCACCGAACGGCGGCGGGACGAGGTAGCCGAGGCAGTCGATCGCCATCTCGTTGTAGGCCGCCAGGATCCGCGACGCCGTGCCGCAGTTGTGGTAGATCATCGGCACGCCCGCCTCGTGGATCCCGTCGATGATCCGCTTCTCGTACTCCATCACGTAGGTGCGGAAGAACGACGGTCCGACGGCGCTTCCGGCGAGGTTGCCGGCGACCTCGATCACGTCGGCGCCGCTCGCGACCAACTGACGGTTCCGCTCGATCGCCCACCGGGTGAAGAAGTCGAGCAGGCTCCGATAGAACCCGTCGTCTGCGTACGGATCGGTCATCAGGCTCTCGACGTTGCGGAACGTCGCGGCCTGGTTGAACGCCCCGTTGGTGCAGCTTGCCACGAGCCCGCGATCGCCGGTCGCCGCGCGGGCGCGCCGGACGAGGGAGCAGTCCATGGCGTCCGGCTTGGGCATGTAGCGCTCCACCAGGTCGAGGTCGGCCGGCGTCTTGATCAGGTACTCCTCGGGCGCGCAGACGATCAGGTACTTGGACGTCCGCTGGTAGACCTCGACGAGACGGAGCTGTCCTCCGGGGGTCGAGAACACGACCGTCCGGCGCACATCGCCGCCGCGCGCCTCGTCGGACACGGCGACGTCCCAGTCCTCGCGCGATTCGAGCAGCGTGCGCTCGGCCTGGGTGCTCCGGGCCGCCCAGTAGTCCCACACGCTGCCGAGCGAGTGCATGACGTCGAACCCGAAGCGGTCGCAGTACTCAACGAACTTCTCGATGACGTCGAAATCCGGCGGATCGAAGAAGGTCGCGACCTCCGGGACATAGTCGAACATCTCGTAGACGGCGTTGTAGTAGAGGAAGGGAGCAATCGGGACCCGGTCGGCCCGTCCGCCGCCCAGTGTTCGCAGAAGACGCTCGCGACCGTTCATCTGTACTCCTGCCCCCCAGAAGGGCCGTCCGGCCGATCCGCCGGGATGTCAGCGGCGTCCTCCAGTGCCTCGTCGGGGAGGTCCTGGTTTGGGGCGACGATCGAGAGCCAGATCAGGGGGCCCGGGCCGGGCACCTGGATCCGATGCGTCACGCCGCGCGGCACGAACACCAGGCTCCGTGCGCCGGCGACGAAGGGGGGGTCGTCCCCGACCGTGAATTGGCCGAGGCCGTCGAGCACGTACATGACCTCGTCGGCGTGCGGATGGCGATGCGGCAGATGCGGCTCCTGGCCGGCCTCAACGCGGAGGCGCACGATCCGGACGGAGTCGGACGCCACGAGAGGCGACCGCCGCGCCTCCAGACCGGGCTCGGGCGGCTCGCGGGCCGGATCGACGATGGTGGCATTGAGGGCTTCATCCACCGACACGTAGGGCAAGGCGTCCTCCTGGGCAGGGGCCTGTCGCGGTCCCCTCGATCGGGTCATTCCACCTCGGCGTATCGGGGCGCCGTCAGCATGTCACGCTCGACCGGGTTTCTCGATGGCCGACGCGTCCGCCACACCCGGTAGCGTCGGTCGCAGGCGGGAGAGCCGTCAGGCCGGGCCAACGAAGAGGCCCTCCGCGGCAGCCGTGCCCTCCGGGACGATGTCGACGTCGAGCATCAGCCCGCCCGATCGCACGTTCTCCGTGACGAGCGCAACCTCGCGCTCGGTCATGACGCCCATCACGATCAGCGGCTTGCGCGCCGCGATTGCCTGCAACCGCGGGATCAGCTCACCGATCGACGGCCCCGTCGGATCGATTGTCATCTCGATCGACCCTAGGCGCGGCAGGTCGAGCGCCCACTCGGCGAGGTGCCCAAAGGAGTGGGTGTGGAGCACGTGGTAGTCGAACGCGTCGATTACCGTCGACAGGGAGGGCAGCAGGAACTCCCGGAAGATGGGGTAGGAGAGGTTGACCGCGTAGTCCTCTTGCGTCCGGATCGTGGTGCCGGGACTCCATAGGCCGTACTGGTTGCAGTAGCCGCCGGCGAGCGTCGGGAGCGCGTCGAGCTGGACTCGTGCCCAGTGGATGTACAGCTCGGTGATCTGACCGAGCAGCGACCGGAGCTCGCGCGGGTGGTCGTAGAAGCCGAGGTAGCAGCGTTCGACTCCGAGCGCGGCGACGAGCAGGTCGCCCGGGCCGCGGCTGATCATGTCGAGCGTCGGGATGCAACGTGCGGGGTAGTATCGGGCCACGATGTAGGCGGTGAAGTCGAGGAGTTTCGCAAGCCAGTCGAGTCGTGGCGCGAAACCTTGGCCGGGCCGGGAGTACCAGTCATCGGCCAGGTACTCGACTGGCCACACTGTCTGAGAGACCGTCGAGATCCGCATCCCGCACCCGACGATCCCGACGAGCCAGGGCACGCGGTGATATGGGAACAGGGTGTTGAAGGTCGCCCGGCCGCGGGTCGGCGACCCACTGGCGAGCTTCATGGGCTCGGGCTGCAGCCGATCCGGCCAGACATCCTCCGGCCGGAGGATGTCGCCGTCGAGATCCAGCCAGTCATCTGGCAGCGCGGGCACGTGGCGGAAGCGCTGGGCGAGGCCGCAGTCGTCGTTGACGATCGCCTCGGTCGCCGCTCGCTGCCACCAGGCTGAGTGGAGGTCGATCAGGTCCTGATCCGTTGCGCCCGTCCAGCGGCGCGCCCCGATCGGATCGCGCTGCCCGACGCGGGACGCGTCCAGCGCCTCTGACCCCGGGCCCGGGCGATCGCCCAGAGACGAGGACGTCACGGCCGCGTCGAGCCCGTCCGAGGCGGGCGGCCAGCCGGGTGCGGACCATGAGCCCACGCGGCGGGCTCGCTGCCCGGGCCCGGGGTGCGGCGCCGATAGCGCTTGCGACCGTTCTCGAGATGGCGGACCATCGCGGCCTCGGCCGCGGCCGGGTCGCGCCGAACGATCGCCTCAGCGACGTCCCTGAGATCCATCATCCCGAGCACTTCCCACTCGGGTCGCTCACCCGTCCGGATCCGGCTTTCGGCTAGCGCTGAACTCAGGCTCGCGACGATCGCGGAAAGCAGCGGGTTATGGGTCGCCGTAACGATCAGCGAGTGCAGGCGGACGTCCCGGGCGCGGATCTCCTCCGGGTCCACGTCGCCGGCGGGGAAGCCGTCAAGCCACTCCTCGACTTCCTGGAGCTCCGCACCCGTGGCCCGCATGGAAGCGAAGGCGGCGGCCCGACCTTCGAGCATCTCCCGAACCTCAAAGAGCGAGTCGAGGCCACCTTCGCTCGCTAGGAGCACCTTCGCCGGGCGGAGCAGGAAGCCGCCTTCGGCCCCGACCACGTAGGTTCCGTCACCCTGACGCGCCTCGACGATGCCCATCATCGTGAGCGCGCGGATCGCCTCGCGCAGGGTCGGCCTGCTGACCCCGAGCTTCGTGTTCAGCTCCCGCTCGGGCGGCAGCTTCTGACCCGGTACGAGGCGGCCCTCGATGATCAGACGCTCGATCTGATCGGCCGCATGCTCCGCGAGACCACGGCGATCGATGGCCATGAAGTCGTCGTCAGGCATCTGCTACTTCCGCCGTATGGTCAGATGGCTTGACCTTTGCCTGACCCAACGATATCATCGGCGAACTGCCCCCGTCAATCGCGTCATAGGGGGCGTCCGCCAGCCTCGACGAGATACGATATGTGGCGACGCATGAGATACGATATGTTGTACGCTGGGGCAGAGATGGCTGAGCGACGCTGCCTTCCTGAGGAGCGGACCCGTATCGAGCACCGTCCCGGCAGGGTCGGTCCAGGTGGCGATTCGCTATGGGTGAGGCCGAGATGACAAGCACCGGCACGCCTGGTCATGCCGATCTCTTCAGGCTGGACGGCAAGGTCGCCGTCGTGACAGGAGCCGCCTCGGGGCTCGGCCACGCGATCGCCGCGGGCCTCGCCGCCCACGGAGCCACGGTCGTCGGCGCCGACATCAACGAAGCCGGTTTGGCGGCGACAGTCGAGCGGATCCAGAACGCAGGCGGGACCGCTCTCGGGGTCCGGTGCGATGTCTCCGACGAGGCATCGGTCGAAGCGCTGTTCACCGAGGTGGATGCCACGTTCGGGCGGATCGACATCCTGATCAACGACGCGTTCACCCCGCTCGTGCGGCTCACGCCCGAGGCCTATGACCTCGAGGCATGGAGCCGGTCGATCGACGTCAACCTCACCGGCTACTTCCTTTGCGCGCGGGCTGCCGGCCGCAGGATGATCGCCCAGGGCGATGGCGGCGCCATCGTCAACATGAGCTCGATCGCCGGCACCACGGGGCTCGGACGCGGCAACTTCGTCTACTCGGTGACCAAACACGGGGTGATCGGTCTGACGCGCGAGCTGGCCATCGAGTGGGCCAGGCACCGGATCCGGGTGAACGCGATCCAGCCCTGCCAGTTCCTCACTCCCGGCCTGAAGAAGTGGATCGACAACGAGCCGGATCCGGTCGCGCTGACCAAGAACCTCGTCAAGGGTATCCCGCTGGATCGGCTCGGTGACCCGGAGCGGGACATGGTCGGACCCGTCGTCTTCCTCGTGTCAGATGCGGCGGCAATGGTCACGGGCGTTGTCCTCCCGGTGGATGGGGGCAATCTCGCCTACAACGCGGGAGGCAGCAAGACTTGGTGAGTCCGCAGGATCCCGGCGCGCCCGGCGAAGGAACGGATGTCGCGGCGATGACGCTGGCAGGCCCGGGCGGGCAGCCCGCGGCGCTCTCGCGGGGCCTCGTGCGTCGTGCCGTGGGTCGTGCCACCGGCATCCCGGAGATGACCCTTCTTGTCCTCTGCGTCGTCGCCTTCGTCGTGTTCACTGCCGCGAACTCCGGGTACGCGAGCGGCCCGAACATCGAGTCGCTGTTCCTCACGATTGTGTACACGGGCATCGTTGCGGTCGGAGAAGCGATCGTGATGATCGCGGGCGAGTTCGACCTGTCCGTAGGCTCCGTCGCCGGGATGGGGGCGATTGTCGCTGGCATCTTCATGACCAAGGTCGGCCTGCCAGTCCCGCTCGCGATCATCGGCGGGATCGGTGCCGGTGCTCTGGCAGGCCTGATCAACGCCGTCGTCATCGTGCGCGTCGGCATCCCGGCGTTCGTGGCCACCCTCAGCATGCTCTACATGGCCCAGGGCGTTGGCTACGTCCTCAGCGGCGGGGATCCGGTCTACCCGCTCCCGCCCGACGTCGCCACGCTGGCACGAACGGACATCCTCGGGATTCCATCGTCCATCTGGGTCTTCCTGGTCGTCGTGCTTGTTGCGGACCTCGTGATCCGGCTGACGACTCTCGGACGGATCGTGTACGCCACGGGCGGGAACCCGCTGACCACTCGGTTGGCGGGGATCAGCATCGTGAAGGTGAAGATGCTCACCTTCGTCCTCAGCGGAGCCCTCGCCAGTTTCGGCGGGATCATGCTGGTCAGCCGGCTCCAGCGCGCGGACGCGTCGATCGGCCTCGGCTGGGAGCTGAATGTCATCACGGCGTGCGTCGTGGGTGGCGTCGCCCTCGGTGGGGGTCTCGGCACCATCGCGGGCGTGTTCCTGGGCCTCGTTCTGCTCCAGGGCGTGCAGCAGGGCCTCGTCATCGTGGGGGTCGACGCTTCGCTCCAGCCAGTCGTCGCGGGGATGATCCTCGTCGGCGCGGTCGGATTCGACTTGTACCGCCGCCGTCGGATGGCGTGAGACAGCGCCGGACGACCAGGAGGGAGGTGCACGTCTCAGGGATGGTTTCGGACCACACCACAAAGCCCGCGTCCCCGGCTCGAGGTGCGAGTCCCGTGCGATCGCGCGTTGTCCGTTCCCACTTGGCGCTCGGTAGGAAAAGGAGGAGTCTGGAATGGGTTCGCACCGACTCAAGGGGACAGGCCTGCTTGCGTTGGCTTCGGGCGTAATGCTCGTGGCTGCTGCCTGCAGCAGCACCCCGCCCGCGCAGGCGGGCGGGGCCTCGTCGACGGCTGCAGCCGAAGCTGCGGCCACGGCCGCCGCCGCCGCGTCCAACCCTGTCTACACGCCGCTCGCGAAGGCCCCATGCGACCTGAGCGGGAAGGACATCTACTTCCTCTCGGTGCTCAAGGGTCATCCGACCCTACGACTGTGGCAGCAGGGCTTCCTCGACGAAGCGCGTCGGATGGGCTTCAAGACCGAGACCATCGCGTCTCCGGACGACGCTGACTGGGCCAAAGCGGTCGCGCTGGGCGAGCAGATCCTCGCCACGGAGACCGCCGGCCAGTACGGGGTGGTCTTCGGCTACGGTGACCCGTCCGAGAAGGCCCTGATCGCCCAATTCGCGGCGGCCAAGGTCCCCGTGATCTTCACACATCAGGCCTTGACCCCAACGGACTACCCCGGCGTTCTCGCGTGGAGTGGATTCGTTCCGCAGAAGTGGGGTGCAGCGGCCGCTGACGCGATCGGCGCCAAGATCGGGGGCCAGGGGGCTGTCGCGATCACGGAGGGATCCTTCAACCCAACCGAGGATGGCGTCGCCGCCGCGTTCACGAAGGAGATGAATGCGAAGTACCCGAACGTCAAGGTCCTGAAGCCGCAGGAAGAGGGCTTTGACCCGCCGACGGCCATCGCGAAGGCGGTCTCGATCCTCCAGGCCAACCCGGACGTGGTCGGCGCCCTGTCGACCACTGGCGCGGGGCCGGTCACCTGGGGTGGCGCAGCAGACCAGACTGGTCGAACCGTCTACTCGATCGGACCGGACATGACCCGTCCGAACATGGACCTCGTCAAGGCCGGCAAGGTCTACGCCCTTGCGGCACAGCCGGGCTACGAGGAGCATGAGCAAGCGGTCGACCTGATCGCCGAGTCGATGTGCGGCCAGACAGTGCCGTTCGCCAACGAGCTTGAGACGAAGATCGTCACCGCTGACGGACTCGCGCCGTACTACAAGATCGTCGACGAGGAGA
Source organism: Chloroflexota bacterium (assembly GCA_021785115.1). Next base: position 17,789 of record JAJYGO010000242.1, read on the forward strand.
CCCCGTACACGCCCGCGACTGCGAGCCCCTCCAGCTGACCCCACAGCCCGGCGTGGCGGCGACGCTTCAGTCGCCGCCACGCCGGGCGCCGACAGGTGGCTGACGTGAGCATCATGAGGGACAAGTGACCGTCAAGCTCGAAAGCCCCTCCATAGAGCCGCTCAGCGGCTACGCGCTCGAGATGGAAGCCATCGACAAGATGTTCGGTGGTGTCCACGCGCTGCGCGGCGTCTCCCTGCAGGTCCGGCGCGGGGAGATCCATGGGCTGATTGGCCAGAACGGCGCCGGCAAGTCGACCCTCATGAAGATCCTGGACGGGTACTACCCCGCCGGGTCGTTCAGCGGGCGGATCGTCGTCGCGGGGACCGAGGTCCGCCTGAGCTCCCCGCGCGACGCGCAGGCGGTCGGGATCGCGATCGTCCCACAGGAGACGACGGTCGTCGAAGCCCTCAGCGTGGCGGAGAACGTCCTGCTCAGCGAGCTCGCCCAGGACCAGACCGGAATCTTCGGGCGGCGCTCCTCTAGCGCCCGCGCCGCTGCGTTCCTCGCCGCGAACAACCTACCGCTCGATGCTGAGGCGCGGGTCGGGACCCTGAGCATGCACAAGAAGCAGCTCGTCATGATCGCCCGGGCGCTCTACGGACGCCCCAAGGTGCTGGTCCTCGACGAGCCCACGTCCTCCCTCACCTCTGACGAGGTGGACAACCTCTTCGCGATCGTGCGCGGGCTGCGGGACGGCGGCCTCACGTGCCTGTTCATCACCCACAAGCTGGACGAGATCATGTCGCTCTGCGACCGGGTCACGATCCTCCGGGACGGCCGGACGGTCGGCGAGTACGCGCGCGCCGACTTCGTCGCCGACCGGCTCGTGACCGACATGATCGGCCGGAAGCTCGGCGAGCTCTATCCGCCGGTCCCGCCGCTCACGGCCGGCGCGCCGGAGGTCCTCCGCCTCGAGGGCGTCTCCGTCGAGAACCCGCGCGTCCCTGGCGCCGAGCTGCTCCACGACATCGATCTCACCCTCCACGCCGGGGAGATCCTCGGGCTTGCCGGCCTTGTCGGGTCCGGCCGCAGCGAGTTGCTGACCGCCCTCTACGGGCAGGGACGAATCCTCCGCGGCAACGTCTACCTCAATGGCAAGGCGATCCGCCCCTCGGGCGCCAAGGCCGCCATGAACGAGGGGATCGGGCTCGTCACCGAGGACCGGAAGAAGGAAGGGCTCCTCTTCAACCTCAACATCCGCGAAAACGTGACCCTGAACGTGCTCGACAAGGTCTCGCGCGCGATCCTGCTCAGTCGCGCGCGGGAGCAGCGGCTGGCCGCCGGGATCGTGAAGGACCTGTCGGTGATGGCGCCGTCCACGTCGACGAAGGTGGCGAACCTGAGCGGCGGCAACCAGCAGAAGGTGGTCATCGGCAAGGTGCTGATGCCCAAGCCGCGGGTGCTGCTCCTCGACGAACCGACCAAGGGCGTGGACATCGCCGCGAAGGCCGACATCTACCGCCTGATGACGGATCTCGCGAAGTCCGGCGTCGCGATCGTTTTCGTCTCGTCGGAGTTCCCGGAGTTGATCGCGATGAGCCACCGGCTCGTCGTGCTCGCCGGAGGGAGCGTGCGCGAGTCGCTGGCCGCCGGGACGAGCGAGAAGCGGGTGCTCCTCGGCGCGATGGGCTTCTCCGAGGAGGAGCAGCGTCTCGAGGAAGCGGTCGAGGGGCTCGAGCAGGCCGTCGACATTCCGCCAGAGGATCGAGGAGGGTTCTGACGTGAGCGAAGCCAGCGGCGTGTCGCGAGTTCCGCTTCCCGGCGCCGGGGGTCGAGCTGGTGCGGCGTCGCTCACGATCCCGACGGAAGCGAAGCGGCTGGCGGTGCTGCTGGCCATCGTCGCTCTGTTCTCGTACATGAACCCGGGGTTCCTGCGCATCGACAGCTTCGCGGCGATCATCCAGGCGATCGCATTCGCCGGCATCGTCGGCGTCGCCCAGACGCTGCTGATCATCGCCGGCGAGTTCGACCTCTCCGTCGGATCCAACGCGTGCCTGACGTCGATCGTCGCTGCGCTCCTCATGACCCAGTACGGCCTCGACCCGACACTCTCCATGGTCCTCGGCATCGCGACCGGTGCGGGCGTCGGCCTGATCAACTCCGTGCTGATCCTGCGGGTGCGGATCCCGTCCTTCATCGCCACGATCGCGATGCTCGGCATGGCGAGGGGCCTGGCGACCTGGCTGTGCGGCGCGCGGCCCATCCACAACCTGCCGCTGACGCCGTACAGCAACGTAGACGCGACCGTCTCCTTCAGCGTGGTGGCCCTGTTCGTCCTGGTCGTCGCGGGCCAGCTCCTCGTGACCCGGACCAACTTCGGCCGGCTCATCTGCGCCACGGGTGGAAGCGCCGAGGCGGCTCGGATCGCGGGTGTCAAGACGATCCGCATCAAGGCGATGCTGTTCGTCGTGAGCGGCATCCTGGCCGGTCTCTCCGGGATGCTCACGATCATCCATTTCGGAAGTTCGACCATCACCACGGGCAGCGGCTGGGAGCTCTCCGCGGTGGCGGCCGTCGTGGTCGGCGGCACGAGCCTGTTCGGCGGCGGTGGCACGATGATCGGGACGCTGATCGGCTTGCTGATCCTGCAGACCATCAACAGCGGTCTGGTCGTGGTGCACATCGATCCCTGGTGGCAGAACATCGTCATCGGGATGGTCATGCTCGGTTCGGTCTCGATCGACGCGCTGCGCCGCCGCAGGGTGTCGTCCTAGCCCTGGAGGTGCCGTCGATGGGCAGGC
>JAJYGO010000244.1 GCA_021785115.1 Chloroflexota bacterium
GGCGGAGTCGATGCGCCGTCGCCGCGCCGTGCTGCGGGACTGGATCGAGCGGGGGACCGCGGCCGGCGAGCTCGATGCGGTACCGGCAAACGCGCTCGCGGCAATGCTGCTGGCCCTGGGGGACGGCCTCATGCTCCACGCGGGCCTCGACCCCGGAGGCTTCCGCTGGCCGAACATCCGCCGGGCCATGGACGCCATGCTCGACGGGCTGGGCCCGGCGCGAGGCCCAGCGCTCGCACCTACATGAGTCCCGTTCTCGGCAGGGGCCGCTCAGCGCCGCTCGTCGCGCGGCTGGGGTCGGCGGGCTATCTGCGCAAGTGGTTCGTGCTCGGGGCGCTGATCGGGATCGTTGCCGGCGCCGGCGCCGTCGTGTTCTTCACTGCCCTGCAGTGGGCCACGCACCTGCTGCTCGGGGTGGCTGCGGGCTACGCGCCGCCGTCGCCCTTCGGCGAGGGGAACGCGACCGGCTCGGCCCACTTCGTCCGGCCCTGGGCGATCCCGCTCGTCGTCGGTCTCGGCGGGCTGCTCTCGGGGCTCATCGTGTTCACCCTGGCGCCGGAGGCCGAGGGGCATGGCACCGACGCGGCGATCTCGGCGGTCCATCACAATCCGCGGGGGGTGCGAGCCCGGGTCTCGGCCGTCAAGATCGCGGCCTCGGCCATCATGATCGGCGCCGGCGGCTCGGGCGGCCGGGAGGGGCCGACCGCCCAGATCAGCGCGGGGTTCGGATCGATGCTGGCCCGGTGGCTCGACCTGTCGCCCACCGACGCCCGCATCGCGGTGTCGGTTGGGGTCGGGTCGGGCATCGGTTCGATCTTCCGCACGCCGCTCGGCGGCGCCGTGCTCGGAGCGGAGATCCTCTACCGGGACGACATCGAGGCCGAGGCCCTGCTGCCCTCGCTCGTCGCCTCCCTCGTCGGGTTCACCATCTTCGGGGCGGTGGAAGGCTTCTCGCCGATCTTCGGATACCTGCGCGGCTACCACTTCAGGCACCCTCTCGAGCTCGTCTACTACGGGGCCATCGGCCTCGTTGCGGGCCTGATCGGCCGCCTGTACTCGTTCTCGTTTCACGGCGCAATCAAGCTGACCCGCCGGCTCCCCGGGGCCCGCGCCGTGAAGCCGGCGGTCGCGGGCCTGATGGTCGGCCTGCTCGGACTCGCCCTCCCCGGCGTCCTCGGGACCGGCTACGGGTGGGTTCAGAGGGCGATGGGGGCCTCGCTGCTCGGGCTGCCGCTCTGGGTCGTGCTCGCGCTGCCGTTCGCGAAGATCCTCGCCACCTCGCTGTCGATCGGCTCGGGTGGATCCGGAGGGATCTTCGGTCCCGGCATGGTCATCGGAGCGTTCGTCGGGGCGGCAGCGTGGCGACTGCTGCAGCACCTGCCGGCCGTCCCGCACGACCCGGCGCCCTTCGTGATCGTCGGCATGATCGCGTGCTTCGGCAGCATCGCCCACGCGCCGCTCGCTGTCCTCCTGATGGTGGTCGAGATGACGGGCAGCCTCGAGCTGCTGGCGCCGGGCATGGTCGCGGTGGCGCTCGCCGTCCTCGTCGTCGGAGACCGGACGATCTACACGAGCCAGCTGCGGGACCGCGCCGAGTCCATGGTGCATCGGTTCCGGTTCGGCCTCCCGCTGCTCGCCACCATCCGCGTGGCGGACGCCCTACGATCTGCGCCGCTCGTGCTGTCCGACGACGTCAGCGGCGGCGCAGCGGTCGCGCGCCTCGTGGCCGCGCGCCTCTCCGGGGCTCCGGTCGTGGACCAGCGAGGACGTTTCCGAGGCGCTGTGGATGCCGACGTCCTGCGCGGGCGAGCTCCCGATGTGCCGACGCGGGCCGCCACGGACCCCCTGGTTCCGACCGTGGGTGCCGGGGCCATGCTGGACGAGGCGGTGGCGGCCCTCACCCAGAACGAGCGCAGCTGGGTAGCGGTGCTCGACGAGGGGCGTCGGGTCGCGGGCGTCGTGACCATGGCCGACGTCGTCCGCGCCTACCGCGCGGCCTTGGAGTCGAGCCTCCGGCGATTGGGGCAGGTCTTCGGAGGCGCGGCCGCGATCGCCGGGCGGATCGACGCGACGTCGCCCCTCGCGGGGACCGCGATCGGGGGCGCCGGCCTTCCACTGGGGGCTGTGGTGGTGACCGTGCAAAGGGGCGAGCACCTCATCATTCCCGACGACGACACCCTCCTCGAGCCGGGCGACGCGGTGAGCGTCCTCGCGCCGAGGATCCACGAGGCGGAGGTGCGGGCGATGCTGGCACGCCCCGAGGGTGACACAGCATTCGGCGCCTCCGGCGGGGACGACGACGGCCCCGGAATGGTCTAGTCGGCGGCCGGCTGCGCCTACTGGGTCTGGCCCCTCCGATAGGCCTTGCCGTCGGCCGCCGGCATCCGCAGGCGCCGGGACGCGAACGAGAGCACCAGCAGGGTCGTGAGGTGCGGGGTGAAGAAGACGAACTGCGACGGCACCGATGTGGACGTCAGGAACCACGAGAACGCCCCGATACCGACCAGGCCGGCGACCGTTCCGGCCCGCACCCGACGGCGCGCGAGGAGCCACGCCGCGGCCAGCCCGAGCGCGATCGCGACGAACAGCAGCAGCCCGTGGATCGCGGGGTCCGAGCGCAGCTGGAGGGCGTCGGCGTAGCCGAACAGCCCGGCCGCGGCGGCCACGCCGCCGGGGCGCCAGTTCCCCGAGATCATGGCCGCCAGGCCGATGAACCCACGGCCGCCCGTCTGCCCCTCCCGGTAGATGCCGGCCGTCTGGAGCACGAGGAAGGCGCCGGCGTATCCCGCCAGGCACCCGGAGATCGCGACGCCCAGGTACTTCATCGAGTACACGCGGATGCCGAGGGACTCGGCCGCGACCGGGTGCTCGCCCGCGGACCGCATGCGCAGGCCGAGCGGGGTCTTCCAAAGGAACCAGTACGTGAGGGGCACCAGGGCCAGGGCGATGATGGTCAGCCACGCCACGTTCGAGGTCAGCCCCCGCAGCAGCCCCCCGAGGTCCGACGCCAGGAACCAGTGCCTGGCCTCGAGCCATGCCAGGGGGTTCGGAGAATGCCACCCGAACAGGACCCCGCCGGACAGGAACGGGAGGCTGGCCCCGCCGATCGTGCCCCTCACCTGGGGCGACTGCGCCGCGCTCCCTCCGGTCGCCGGCGAGTAGGCCACCACCGAGAGGAACCGCACCACGCCCCCGGCCAGGATGTTGATGGCCACGCCCGAGACGATCTGGTTGATGCCGAACGTCACGCAGGCGACGGCGTGCAGCAGGCCGCCGAGCCCGCCGGCCAACACGCCGCCCACCAGCCCCCACCAGGGGCCGTACTTCCATCCGGCCCACGCCCCGAACCAGGTCCCGAGGATCATCATGCCCTCGAGGCCGACGTTCACCACCCCCGTCCGCTCCGAGAACAGGCCGCCGAGGCCGGCCAGCAGGATGGGGATCGTCAGCATCAGGGCGGCGCCGAACGTCCCGCTCGACGTGATCTCGGTCGAGTGCGTGATCTCCCGAACCGCCACGAGCAGCACGAGCAACAGGCCGCCCAGGAGCCAGGTCCGGCGGTTTCGGACGATGCGCAGCAGCGGAAACTCCTCCGCCGGGGGCTCTGCGGGGGCCGGGGCGGGGCGGGGCGCGGCGACGGTTCCCATCAGGCGGCCGCCTCCTGGCCCTCCGGGACCATGCGCCTGGTCTTCTCCGCGGCGGCCCGCACCTCCTGGGCCTCGATCATGCGCCGCACGACCTCGTAGGCGATGACCACGGCGAGGATGATCGTGCCCTCCATGATCTGGAAGATCTCCTTCGGGATGCCGTTCAGGTCGAGGATCTGGGCCGATCGCTCGATGAACCCGAACAGCAGGGCCCCGAGGCCGATCCCGACCGGATGGTTCCGCCCGACCAGCGCCACCGCGATGCCCGTGAACCCGAGGCCGGTCGGGAAGTCGATCGTGTACGCGTGGAAGAACGAGAGCAGGTACATCATGCCGACGAGCCCGGACATCGCTCCGGAGAGGAGCATGGTCTGGATCACCATCCTGTTCGGGTCGACTCCGCTGACGCGGGCGGCGAGCGGGTTGATCCCGGAGGCCCGCAGGTCGTAGCCGAACCGGGTCCGCCACACGAGCACGTAGTAGATGACCCCCACCAGGATCGCCACCAGCACGAAGCCGGAGAGGTCCTCGGGCGGGTTGTGGAGCCCGAACAGCCGGTTGAGCGGGGGGAACCAGCCCGACTGGGGGAGCTGTCGGGTGCTGACCACGAGGTCGCCGGGAGAGTAGGGCTTCCGGAAGTAGGTCAGCAGCAGCCACGAGCTGACCCCGGTGGCGATGGCGTTCAGCATGATCGTCGAGATGACCTCGTGGACGCCCCGGGTCACCTTGAGCACCCCGGCGATCCCCGACCAGGCCGCCCCTGCGGCCATCGCGGTGAGCAGGATGATCGTGATCTCGAGCGGGGCGGGCAGGTTCACCGCTCCCCCCACCGCGGCCCCGAGCAGCGCGCCGAGGAGCGACTGCCCCTCCACCCCGATGTTGAACAGGTTCATCTTGAAGCCGATCGCCACGGCCAGCCCCGACAGGAACAGCGGGACGGCCCGGTTCACGATCGAGACCATCGAGCCGCTCTGCGCCCCGTACTGCCCCATGAGCTCGAACGCCTGGAGGGGGCTCTTGTGGATGAGCAGCAGCGCGATCGACGAGACGGCCATGGCAACGAGCAGCGCCGACACCGGCGCGACGAACCAGAGGAGCAGCCGGGCGCGCCTCACGCCGGGACCTCCTGCCGCCGTGCGCCGGTCATGTAGAGGCCGAGCTCCTCGGGCGTCACGGTGTTCGGGTCGAGCCTCGCCACCAGGCGCCCGCCGAAGATCACGTAGAGGGTGTCGGACAGGCCGATCAGCTCCTCGAGGTCGGCGGAGAGCAGCAGCAGCGCCAGCCCGGCCCTCCGGGCCTCGCGAATCGCCTCCCACACCGCCGCCTGGGCCCCCACGTCGATCCCGCGGGTGGGCTGCGCCGCGATCAGGAGCCTCGGGTCGGCGATCATCTCCCGGGCCACGATGAGCTTCTGCTGGTTGCCGCCGGAGAGCGCGTAGGCGGACGCGTCCACGCTGGGGGTCATGACCCGGAACGCCGTGACGGCCTCGGCGGTGCGGCGCCTGCTCCCGTCCTGGCTGATCCACGGCCCCCGCACGAACGGCTCGCCGAACTGGTGGCCGAGCATGACGTTCTCCCACACCGGGGCCTCGAGCAGGAGCCCCATGCCCACCCGGTCCTCGGGGATGTACCCGACGCCGGCCTCGCGGCGCCGCTGGGTGGCCCAGTGCGTGACGTCCTGGCCGGCGAGCCGGACCGTTCCCGCGTCGACGCGGCGAAGGCCCATGACGGCCTCCACGAGCTCGCGCTGACCGTTGCCCTCGACCCCGGCGATCCCGACGATCTCCCCCCGCCGGATCTCGAACGACACGTCCTGGATGAGCCACCGCTCGCCCGCGCCCCGCACGCCGAGCCCCTGCACGGCGAACTCCACGATGTCGGTGACGGTGGAAACGCGGGTCTCGGGCCGGGGCAGCTCTGCGCCGACCATGAGCTCGGCGAGCTTCGCCTCGGTCACCTCGGTCGGAAGCACCGTGGCCACCGTCCTGCCGTCCCGCATCACGGTGATCCGGTCGGCGATCTCGAGGACCTCCTCGAGCTTGTGGGAGATGAAGACGACCGTGACGCCCTCACGCTTCAGCTCGCGGAGGTTCCGGAACAGCTCGGTCACCTCCTGGGGGACCAGGACCGCCGTCGGCTCGTCGAGGATGAGGATGCGGGCGCCGCGGTAGAGGACCTTGATGATCTCGGCCCGCTGCTCCTCCCCGACGGAGAGGTCCTCGACCAGCCGATCCGGATCCAGGGGCATCCCGTAGGTCCTGGAGAGCTCGGCGATCTGCCGTCGCGCGGTCCGGAAGTCGAGGAGGGGGCCGGCCCTCGGCTCCAGGCCGAGCACCACGTTCTCGAGCACGCTGAGCTGGCTGGCCAGCATGAAGTTCTGGTGCACCATGCCGATCCCGACGGCGATGGCGTCCTTCGGCGACCGGAAGTGGACCTCCCGTCCCTCCACCCGGACCGTGCCCTCGTCGGGACGCTGCATCCCGTACAGGACCTTCATGAGCGTGGACTTGCCGGCGCCGTTCTCCCCGACGATGGCGTGGATCTCGCCCGGGCGCACCTCGAGCGACACGTCGTCGTTCGCCACCACCCCGGGGAACCGCTTGGTGATCCCCCGGAGCTCGACCGCCGGCGCGATCGCGGCCACACTCATGCGCTCGCCTCCGACACGAAAGGGACGGGCCCGAGAACCACCCGGACCCGCCCCCTCATCTCGACCTCCTAGCTCGTGGGGGTCGTCGGCACCGTGATCTGCCCGCTGATGATCTGCTGCTTCAGGCTGTCGAGCTGGGCCTTGATGTCGTTGACGAACCCGCCCGACGTGGAGTAGCCGACCCCGTTCACCTTCAGGTCGAAGGTCTGGACGCCACCGGTGAACGTGCCGTTCACGTAGCTCTTGATCGTGTCGTACACGGCCACGTCCACGCGCTTCAGCATCGACGTGAGGATGTACGCGGCGAGCTGAGGAGCGGACGCCTTCATCTGCTGGTACTGGTCCGAGTCGACCCCGATCGCCCACACGTGGGTGTTGTTCGCCGTCGAGTAGGCCTGGGCGGCTTTGAAGAGCCCGAGGCCCGAGCCGCCGGCCGCGTGGTAGACGACGTCGGCCCCACCCTGGTACATGCTCGTCGCAATGACCTGGGCCTTGGCCGGGTCGTTGAACCCGCTGTAGTCGGGCGGCTGGCTGATGTACTTGATGTCGACCTTGATCGTCGGGTCGATCTTCTTGGCACCCGCGACGTAGCCGGCCTGGAACTTCTGGATCAGCGGCGTGTACACGCCACCGATGAACCCGATGTGGTGGGTCTTGGACTTCAAGGCCGCGGCCGCGCCCACCAGGTACGAGCCCTCGTTCTCGGCGAACAGCAGCGCCGAGTAGTTCGACTGCGTCGTGAGGTCCTTGGCACCCTTGCACGTCGTGTGGTCCACGAAGGCGTCCACGCCGGCGAACTTGATGTCCGGGTACCGGAGCATCGCGGCGCACAGCGACGGCGCGAACAGGAACCCGACCCCGATGATCAACCCGTACTTCTGCGTGGCCAGCAGGTTCAGCAGCTCGTCACGGTTGGTGCCGGCCTGGTTCGGCGTGAGCTCCTTCACCGAGAGCTTGAAGTCCTTCTCCGCCCGGGACAGTCCGGCATACGCCGCGTCGTTGAACGACTTGTCGCCTCGGCCGATCAGGTCGTAGACGAGGCCGATCTTGACGGGCGCCACCGACGGACCCGTCGTCCCGCCTCCGGTGGGCGTGGTCTTTCCGCAGGCCCCCGCGACGAGCGCCAGCGCCAGCGCCGCGACGACCATGGGTGGCCATCGCTTCGTCCGGATCCCCCTTCTCATGGTCTCCGCCTCCCCTCAAGGCCGCCGATCCGAGCGAGCCTCAGCGGGCCCGTGAGTCTCGGACCTACCCAAACTGTGGATCGTCGGCACGGGGGCCACACGGGAAGGTAGTCCCGACCTTCGAGGGACTGATGAACCGGTCGGTCGAGGGCCCTGGATGGACGTCCCCGGGCGCTCGGGACCTTTGCCCCTCCTCACTGCGCGGACCGACGAGGCAGTGTCGCGGTATGCCCGATCCGACCGATCGCCCGCTCTGGCAGCGTGCCCCCGCGGGGGGATTCGGCTTCCTGCCGGTCGCCTCCGTGCTCCACGACGGGGCGACGGTCGACCGCCTCGTCGAGGCGCTGGGTCGCGTCCTCTCGGCCGTCGGCGGGAGGCGGGTCGGCGAGGAGGCGCTGGCCGAGCCGGAACCCCTCGTGTGCGTGGTCCTGACGGGGGGCACCGAGCGGCGGATCCTCGACCTGTGGGGGCGGCGCCAGGCGGCCGTCCGTGGTGAGCCGATCGCGCTCGTCGCCCACCCCGGGCACAACTCACTGCCCGCCGCGATGGAGACGCTCGCGAGGCTGGAGCAGCTCGGCGCCCGCGGACGCATCCTCTACCTGCGGGGGCCCGACGACGAGGATGGGCTCGCCAGCGTTGCGGCGGCCGCGCACGATCTCGACGTCCGCCGGTCGCTCCGCGCGAGCCGGATCGGCCTGGTCGGGGAGCCGTCCGACTGGCTCGTGGCGAGCAGCCCGTCGGCCGAGACCGTTCGCGCCGCGTGGGGGCCCGAGGTGGTTCGCCTCGACATCGGGGATGTCGTCCGGGACTACGCGGCGCGCGCCCCCGGCGAGGTGCGGGACCTCGCCGCCTCGGTCACCGCCGGCGCCACGGGCCTGCGAGACGTGACGGAGGGCGACGTGCTCGACGCCGCCCGCCTCCTGCCCGTCCTTCGCGAGGCTGCGGCGCGCGAGCGGCTCGATGCGATCACCGTCCGCTGCTTCGACCTGATCGCGGAGCTTCGAACGTCGGCCTGCGTGGCCCTCGCGCGGCTGAACGACGAGGGGCTGATCGCGGGCTGCGAGGGCGACGTCGTGAGCGCCGTCGGCATGCTGTGGGTGCACCGACTCCTCGGCCACCTTCCGTGGATGGCGAACCCGGCCCGCGTGGACCTGGCGGGGAACGCCGTCCTGCTCGCGCACTGCACGGTGCCGACGAGCCTCACGTCGGGCTACGGGCTCGAGACGCACTTCGAGTCGGGGCTCGGCGTCGGCGTGCGCGGCGAGCCCACGTTCGAGGACGTGACGCTCGCGCGCATCGGCGGGTCCGACATGCGCCGGCTCTGGCTGGCGGAGGGGCGGGTCGCGCCGGGCGAGCACCTCGAGGGCCTCTGCCGGACCCAGGTGGAGGTGCGCCTCGGCCGCGGGTCGGTCGCCGACCTCCTGCGAGCGCCTCTCGGCAACCACCTCCTCGTCGTGGAGGGGCACGAGGCCGACCGCCTGGAGGCCTGGTGGGAGCTGATGGTCCGCCATCCCCCCGAGGGCTAGGCTCGCTGCGCAGAATGGCGGAGCTGCCGCTGCGGCCCGGCTCCGGAAGAGTGCCGGCTCTAGGAGGTGATATCGCGCCGTATCGAAGGAATGGAGTTCGCCCCGCCTCCTCGCCAACCCCGAGCGTGGGCGCTGAGCCGGAGCAGGAAGTGCTCCCAGTCGGCGGCGCAGCGTTCGAAGCACTCCAGATGGGGGACGAGGTGAGAAGAGCCCCTTGCGAACCACGACAGATGTGTGCGCGCCGGGAAGAATGCGAGACGCCAGCCTTCTGATGGCGGGCAGGTCCTCGACCGGGACAGCGCCGCACTCGGGCCCCGAGGCGGGCTGCTCGACCTCGCCTGTGGCAGGGGGCAATACCCGGACCTCGACCGGGCCCCTGCATCGGTGCCGCTCCGACCCGTGGAGGCCCCGCTAGACTTCCTTCGTGCCCAACGACGCGTGTGGCGCGAGTTTTCTGCCAGGTTCTCTGCCAGCCCCGCCCCCGCCCTCGCCCTCGTGCCCTCGTCGGACTGGGCCAAAACCCCCATCAGTGCTGGTCAGAGGCTTGTATGAGAGTGACCAGGTAACGCGGAATGGCCGTTTTGGTAACGCGATAATTCGGACTTCCGCGGACACTTGGCGAGGTCCTCTGCCGCAGGGAAGTCGTGCCTTCGTCGGACCGGGGTCGAGCCTCTTCACCTCGCCGGCGCAACCGGAGAGCCCCTCCAGATCGTGAACGGAGAGACCCTCCGGCGTCGCCGGGCCGACCCCTCGGGCCGACAACGAGGCAGCTATGCCTGGACCATCGCCTCCTCGGCCCCCTCCAGCAGTGCGGGCGCACGCTCAAGGACCCCCGGTCTCGCCCGGAGGAACAGCATGTACAAGAGACCCAGCGCGATGAGCGCGAGCGTGAGCCAGGGCAGGTACTTGTAGGGGGCGGGTTGGCCCGGCTGCAGGTCTCCCCAGATCGGGATACCAAGGACCACGATCCCGACGATGGGGGTGACGAGCCACGTCCACCAATGTCCGTGCTCGCCGGTGCGGCGGTGTCTTTTCCACTGAACGATCAGCGCGACATTCGCCATCACGTACATGAGGACGAGGCCGAGGATCCCGTAGGTCCCGAGGAATCCCGCGGCCGTGCCCGGGTCGGTGAACGCCGTCGAGACGACCCCGATGAGGACACTCGGGGCGACGAAGGCGATCGCGGCCGCCCACGGCGTGCGGAACCGGGGGCTCACCGCGGCCAGGCTGCGACTCCACAGGCCCCCGCGCGCCCCGCCGAAGATCACCCGCGAGGTCTGGGTGTTCGCGGCGACATACGAGCTCGTGACGCTCGACAGGAAGATCCAGGTGATGAGCGGTGCCGCGAAAGAGAGGAACTGCTTGGCGGCAGTCTGGAAGGGGTTCGCGTCGGCGGCCAGGGTCCCGACGTTGTGCGTGCCGAAGGCGATGACCAGCGCGTAGGAACCCAACACGTACAGCAGGCCGCTCACCAGGACGGTTCCGAGCACCGCGATGGGCACGTTCTTCCTCGGATTCCTGGTCTCCTCGGCCAGCGCTGCGGACGCCTCGAACCCACCGAACGCCAGGATCGCGAGCGAGAAGGCCACCAGGACGTCCTTGGCGGCCGCACCACCACCGAGGGAGGTGAAGGGCGTGAGGGAAAGGCCATGCGCCCCGCCGTGGAACAGGATCGCGAGGCTGAGAGCAAGAAGAAGGACAACCTCGAATGCATAGAGCACGATGCTCGTGCGAACGCCGACCTTCAATCCCAGGATCACTGGGATCGTGACCAGCGCCCCGTAGATGATCGTGACGATCTGGGTGATCCCCCAGAGGTGCGGATTCCCGAGGACGTTCTGGACGATGTAGCTCCCCACAAACACATAGATGCCGGCGAAGGCGACGATGTAGCCGACGATCGTGATCACCCCGACCGTCACCGCGGTCTTCGGGCCGATGGCCCTCGCGATGTAGGTGAGGAACGAGCCGGCGCTCGGGTACAGCTTGGAGAACTGCGCCAGGGTGCTCGCGGTTGCAGCCACGCCAACCATGCTGATCAAGAACACCAGGGGAAGCGACGCCCCCGCGAGCCCCGCCATCACGCCGGTCGTGAAGAACAGGTTGAATGCGGGCGCCACCTGTGCAAGGCCCGGCATCAGAACTTCGAGCAGGCCGATCTGACCTCGCTCGAGACCCACCTCACTCCCGCGTTGTTGCTGCACGGTCCTACCCCCTCCCGTGTCGACCAACGAACTCGAGGAACGTCTCGTTGAATTCCTTGGGGTGCTCCCACAGGCACGCGTGACCGCCCTTAGTCGTGCTCCACTCGGCACCGGGGGTCCCCTCGTGTAGGCGCTTGGACAGCGCCACCGGGATCAGGATGTCCTGCTCCCCGGCGAGCACCATCGTCGGCGTCTTGATCTCGGACAGCCTTGCGGTGGTGTCGTGCTCCTGGATGACGTTCAGCTGGGCGAGGTACGCGGCGGTCGGCTGCGCCATGAACCGCATCGCGTTCTCGAATTCGGCGAGCTCCTCCCCGCGCTCTTCGAAGAAGGGCACCGTGAAGGCCCAGAGAGTGACATCGCGCATCACGAACGGGACGCCGAGCACGGGCGCCATGTCGGCCCACATGGAAAACATCCGCGAGCAGAAGGGTCCGGGCGCGGCGTAGGTGCAGGCGAACGTCGCCGTACGCAGATCGCCCGGATAGGCGAGCGCGTACTCCTGGGCGATCATGCCGCCCATCGAGACGCCCATCAGATGGAAGTCGGTGATGCCAAGGTGGTCGACCAACCCCTTGGCGTCGTCGGCGAGCATGCGGCTCGTGTAGGGGCCGACGGGCTTGGAGGTCTCGCCCACGCCCCGGTTGTCGAAGCGCAGCACGCGATACCCGGCCGCGAGGAGGTCTTCGACCTGGAACACCCAGGTCTCCAGGTCATCGGCGAGCCCGTTGATCAGCACGATCGTCTCGTCGCCGTCGCCCTCCAGTCGGTAGTTGATCTCGATGCCGTTGATGCTTGCCGTGGGCATATGACCCCCTCTCCTGCCGTCGTTTCCTACGCACGCCGGGCCGACCGACCCGTGCGAGTGCCTCGGGCGCCGACGCGTGGTCTGTCGTCGGGTACCTGTTGCTCGCTCTCCCCACCCCCCTGAGCAATGGTCCGCACATGCACTCGAGCCATGAGTTCCCGCAGCATCCCTTCGGTCAGGGAGAAGTGTTCGGCGGCAAGTGCGGCCGCACGTGCGGGTTGGCCATCGAGGACCGCTGCTGCGAGACGCGGATGCTGACGCAAGGCCCGCCGGCGGACCTCGGGACTGTATGGTTCGGCCTGGAAGCCGAGGCTGATCTCGTTTCGGATCTTCAGGCTGAGATCCTCCAGATAGGGGTTCTGGGTGGCCCTGGCGATGGCCAGGTGCAGGGCAAGATCGGCTGCCCTGGACGATTCCCGGTCGTCTCCGGCCCGCTCGTACTGCGCAAGCGCCCGGCGAATGGCGCGCACGTCCGATGGCCTGCGCCGCTCGGCTGCTGTCCGGGCGATCTGCCGTTCCACGAGGTGTCGGAAGTCGAAGAGGTGCTCCAAGCGATCCCATTCGGGCTGGAGCACCCTTGCGACCATCTCCTCGGCTTCGGGACCCCATCCCGCCTCGACGAACGCCCCGCCGGCCCGTCCGCGCCGAACGCTCACATAGCCCGCTCCCGCGAGCCGTTGGATCGCTTCGCGCACCGTGGCACGGCTCACCCCGAGCATCACGGCGAGCTCGCGCTCCGCCGGCAGTCGCTGTCCTGGCACGAACTCCCCGAGTGCGATCGCGGTCACCAGACGCTCGGCGATGCGCTCGCCAGCGTTTCGCATGGAAAGCGGTTGCAGCAACGCCGCTGGATCGCTTGCGGCAAGCCGCGGCTCCCGGTCCGGTCTCATGCCCGACCTGCCTTCAGATCGAGAAGGCCACCCGACAGCGCCCACGACGCGATGAAGCGTGCAAGCGTGCGGGCTCCCTCCACGATGCTTGCGAGTTCAACCGCTTCATCGACGCCGTGGATGTTGCGGGTTCGCGGCCCGTATGCGATGGCCGGACAACCGAACTGGTTCAGGTAGAAGCGCGCGTCGGTTGTGCTCCCCAGTACAACGCGCTTCGGCGGGACACCGTGGGCATCGGCGTGCGCGGCTGCCAGTGCCTCGGCCAGAGGATGATCCTCGGCCAACAGATAGCCCTCGGCTCGAAACCCGGTCGGATGCACCACGGGAGGATGCTCCCGGAGCCACGCGTCGTCCCGGGCGGCCTCGGCCACCACCTCGCGGACACGCCGGAGCGCCTCGTCCGGGGACCAGGAGCGTGGGAACCCGATGCGCACACCGAGTTGGGCGGTTGGCGGAACGCTCGAGCGCCAGTCGCCCGCCCGCATGGTCCCGACGTTCACGTTGTAGGGGTGGGCCACGGCAGCGAGGGCTGGATCCTTCTCCTCGGCGTTCATCGCATGCTCGAAAGCCCCAAGCGCCTGGACAATCGCGAACGCGGCTTGGACGGGGTTCACTGCCCGGTCCGCCGATTCCGCGTGCGCGGCGCGCCCCGCAATCTCGATGTCGATCCAGAGAATCCCGACCCCTCCGAGCAGCAGGTCTAGACCCGAGGGCTCCAGCAAGACGACCGCATCCCCGAGCACGCCCTGACGCGCGGCAGCCAACGTGCCGTTTCCCGTGCACTCCTCTTCGATGACGGACAGGAACCAGAGGGGCGAGACGGCCAAGGCATCTGGCATCGCCCGTGCGAGCGCGGCAATGGCCAGGGTTCCCATGGCGAACCCACCCTTCATGTCTCCTGCGCCTCGTCCGACGAGCCAGCCGTCGGTGCGAGTTGCTGCGTAAGGAGCACTGGACCAGGGGCCGGTTTCCGCAGGGACGACGTCGATGTGTCCGTTCAGCAAGAGAACCGGGCCCGGGCCAGCAGCAAGGCGTCCGAGGACGTTGTAGCGACGTTCGTAGGGTCCTTGCGGCACGCCCGCCGCCGGATCCGCTGCGATGAAGTCCGGAACGGTGAGTGGCTCAGTTCGAAAACCGAGGCGGGTCAGCTCTTCGGCAACGATGTCTTGGGCGATCTGCTCCCGCCCGACCGTGCTCGGCGCCCCGACGAGGCGCTCAAGAAACCGGAACGCCGTCTCGGCCTCAGCTGCGACGGCTGCATCGACCGGGTCCCAGTCGACCTCGGTCAGGATGGAGTGAATCGATGCCTGGTTGTTCATGAGGAAATGGTCCAAAGACCTGTCCTTAACTCCTTTGCCGCAGTGTATGCGACCTGTCAAGAGGGGTACCCGGATGACGGCGGCCCTCTTCGCCAGCGTTGCAGCAGGTGAGGTGGTAAGGCCGCCCTCGAGCTGCAGAGCTTCCGGGCTACCGACCTCGCGCAGCGCCTGAGCATCACCCCCCAAGCAGCGAACAACCGGCTTGGGACCGTCCTGGTGAACCGGCCGAGGGCCAAGGCCAACCCGAAGATCAAGGGGAGATCCATCGGCAAGCGCGAGGCCGCAGAGGAGATGGTCGAGCGAAAGGTGCTTGTGTGTCCCGACGGCGCCACCGAGGAGTTGCTCGTCCACCAGGTGGACGGGGAGCTCGGGATCCTGGAGCTCACCGAGGACGGGAGCTATGTGCCCGTGCGGCTCGAGCCAGCGGAGCTCATCGTGAACCAGAACGAGAACCAGAACGGGGGATCTGGCCGCTACCGTCCCTACCTCGAGCTTCGCCTGCCCCCCGAGATCGCGCTTCGCACCGGCAGGCGCACGATCACCGTGGCCCTGTACCAGACCGCCGAGGACAAGAAGCGCGGCTACCTTCGCACCGCCCACGTGCGGGCGATCGGGCCGGGGAACCCCGACTTCTCCATCTACCGCACCATGCGCGGGGACTCCGAGTCGCTGAACCGCACGGTCGAGGACTCCTTGTACCGCCACCACCGGGCCCACAGCGAGGGCGCTGACCGCCAGCAGGTGGACATGCTGGGGCTCGCGGGGCTCATCAACGCGCTGACGCGCGAGCGGATGCGCCAGGCGTCGCTGCGCGCGGCCGCCTAACCTCGTTCCCACGACCGAGGGCCTCCCTACGACGCCCTGATCACGGGCACGACGACCCATTCGACCCGTTCACCCCTGCAAGGCTCCCATCCACGCCGGATACTCGCTTGAGGGTCGTTCGCCGGGGGTTTTGTCCTACCATTTGGCCAAGTCCCGCCCTCGTAGCTCAGTGGATAGAGCAGCGGTTTCCTAAACCGCGTGTCGCAGGTTCGATTCCTGCCGGGGGCACCGCTTCGCAGGGTCTTGACCTGCGGTTTCTGTCCCGGGCCCGACGGGCGGCCCGTCCGTCCGGGGGCCGATGGCAACGCTCTCGCACCCATGGCAACCGTCCTTTGGACCGACGGACGGAGTGGCGGTCCGGAGGCCCGGCCGGGCGGCCCTGCCGTCATCGGGTGCCGCGCACAGGGGCCGCCACCGTCGCTGGGTTCGTGATGGCGAGCCCGGCGAGCACTGCACCAGCGAGTTCCACCGCCCCGCCGCCGGCGAGGGCGGAGCCCGCGGACGAACCCGGCGGCGTTGGCCTCGATGTCCCCCTCGAACACCCACTCGTAGTTCCGGTTGGGCGGCGCACAGGTGGGCCACCGTCTGATCCCGCCGGCGGTGATCAGTTCAAGCTCGGGCGAGGCGGGGCCCGGAGGAGCCGAGCCAGCTGCGCGGCGGCGATGATCCGCGGCGTCCCCTGGAGCGCTCGCACCCGCTGCTCGTACTCATCCTGGTGGGCGGACACCAACCCGCGGATGGCCTCGATGCGGCCAAGGCTCGCGCGCAGCCAGAGAAACTCCGCACGATGCCGGTCCACGAGCCACCGGCCCGCCTGTTTGCGAGCAAGGCCGGGAGCCATCGGCATCGGACCAACCCCCCGGGGGCACATGTGGCGTCTCGCCGATTCTCCCACCTGACGTGGCCGGGGGGTCCCGGCCACGTGGGCCAGAGGCCCGATGCCGCATCTGGCAGCCGCACCCGGGTGTAGGGTTCTCCAGGACGATAGCTGGAGCGTGCCATGAGGTTCCTCATCGCCTACGAGTCCCGCGGCGGACGAACCCGCGCCGCCGCGGAGGCCATCGCCGCGGCGGCGCGTGCCGGCGGTCACGAGGCCGACGTCCGCCCGTTGGCAGGGACCGATGCCGACGCGCTTGGAAGGGCCGACGTCGTGTTCGTCGGTACCTGGGTGGAGGGATTCCTCGTGGTGGGAGTGGGGCCCGCCCGGGCCGCCAGGGAGTGGATGGCGAGGCTTCCCGCCCTCTCCGGGAAGCCGGCGGCCGTGTTCTGCACCTACGCGCTGAACCCCCGGGGAACGCTCTCTGCCCTGCAGGCCGACCTGGAGCGCAAGGGGGCACGGGTGCTCGCACGGCGTGCGTTTCACCGCAGGCATCCCGACGAGGGTGCCGGAGCGCTCGTTCGGGAGGTGCTCGCCCGGCTGAGCACCGATCCATGAGGGCCTTCCGCCCCCGTTTCCCACCGAGGCCCGAGGATCGGTCCTGACCTCGCTCCGCGGCTCGGCCTCGCCATGACCGTTGCAAGCACACCCTGGTGCGGTGACGAGCTCGTGAGGCGACCGCCGGACGGGAGACTTCGCGTCCTGCGCGCCGGGTGGGCATCCTTCACGGCTGTCTCCGCCACCACCAGCCCTACTCCGAACAGATCGCCTGGCCCGTCGCGGGCCCCTGGTGCTTGCCAGGCGGGGGCGATCCCCCTCGCGCTTCTTCCCTACCAGTCTCCCCTCGGGATGGAGGCCCTTCGGCCTTGTCTGCGAAACCGCGGCCGCCCGAGAGTGATCGCGCCGAGCGGCACGTCGTCACAGGGGGAAGCGACTGGCCCTCGGCTCGGGGGCATTCCTCCATGGGGAGGTGTGCCGAGGCGGCTGTGCGGGCGGGAGGAGGGGCAATGGGTCACTGGACCAGAAGAGTGGCCGGATTGGTGGTGGCGGCCGTCGGGATGGCCTTCATCGTCATTGTGGCGGTCGATGGGCTGTTCGCCGTGGGGCCGGCCTTCGACCGGATGAGCAACGGCTTCCGTCCGATCATGAAGCCGGTCCCGATCGCATCCCTGCAGGCCGACCTGAACGGGTTGGGCGCGGTGGACGGCGAGTTCACCAAGACCGCGGTACCCGAACTGTCTGCGGCCCTGCACATGACGCCGACCGCGTTTGGCGCGGAGGTGCAGCAGACGTTCCCGGCCGTGGCCGCGGGAATGCAGCAGCTGCCGACGATCGTCTCGAGCTTCCAGGGGGTCGTCGGGACGCTCAAGGCCGAACAGGGGCGGTTCGCCCTGGCGGACGCGATCCCGACCGCCTCCCTGCCCGCCGCGACGATCCCCTGGCTCATGCTGGTGGTGGGGATCGTTCTCGTGTGCCTCGGCCTCCTCATCGCCTTCCGCCCGGGACGAACCGTGCCGGCCGTGTCCCTGGCGCTTGGAGCGCTGCTCGTGATCGCACCCCTCGTGCTGTCGCTTCCGCAGAAGGCTTCGGCTGCGGACCTCATGAACGCGCACCTGAAGCCGCTGTACACGCAGCGGATGCTCACCGGCGCGCAGACCTCGCTCGCCGCCGTGGGGACGATGGGGAACGAGATGCAGGCCAAGATGCTTCCGGCGCTCGGTCGCCAGCTCGACATGAGCGCAGCCCAGCTGCAGGGATTCCTCGCCCAGAACCTGCCGGCCACGGCCGCGGCCATGAAGGCCATGCCGGCATCGATGGGTCGCTTCGAGAACCTGGTCCGGGTCTTCCAGGCCCACCTCGCCGACTACAACGCCATCAAGTCGGTGGCGTTCGTCCCGATCGTCTGGACCATGATCCTCGGGGGCATCGCGATCGTCCTGGGTGGCCTGGCCGCCCTGCTGATGCCGAGCCGCCGGCCGGCCTCGACCCCTGCAGCTCGAATGAACGCATGACATCGTCGGCGTCTTCACCGGGAGGCTGGATCTCGCGGGCGCCCGCTAGCGCTCGGGTGCGATCCACTGGCCTGCCTCGTCGTGCCCGCTCTCGGGGAACATCAGAAGCGTCTGCCCGAGTCCCGGGGTCCCGGCCGACCGCGCACGGCAGCGCTCCCGCTGACCGAGCAGGAGTTCCGGATCTTGGCGTCGTTCTCCGAAGAGCCGGGGCGTGCTTGGTCGTTCCGCGAGCTGCTGGCGCGCGTGTGGGGGACCGGTGGTGCCGGCGGTCATCCGGCCCAGGTCCGGCCCAGGTCCGGGCCGCAGTCCACCGCCTCAGATCGAAGCTCGCCCCGCGCCGGGCCGTTGCTCAACGGTCCTTGCCGTCGCCGATCAGGGAGTGCAGCGCGTGGGCGGCTGCCACCGACCCGCGTCGGGCGCCGATCCTGCCGACCGGGCCGGTCCGCTGGAGCCCGAGGTCCGATCGCTCCTCGACCACCAGCACGGGCGTCCACAGCGCCCGTTCGCACGCCCAGGAGATGTCCCCGTCAGCCGTCGGGCCCGCATGGACCACTGCCGCGACCACCTGGCCGGCCAGAGGACACGGACCTCCTCCGGGCACGGGGCATGTGCGCGGGGGGCGGCCGGGACACACGCGAGCGCCGTAGCCGAGCCCGGCCAGCGTGTGACGGAGAGCGGGGAACCGAGCACCTGCCTGCACGCCGACCAGCGCGACGTCGCGGGTGCTCCCGGGGGACATGGACATGGGCCGCACGATGCGGCGGGACGGGCGAGGCCCGCGATGGCCGAAGGTCCCGTCGAAGAGGAGGCGATCGGCCATGGTCAGCGGGTTCGTGGGCCTGCGCCGCGTTCGAAGGCGAGATCCTGGGCCGCGAGGTCGGCGAGCGTCTTCGCCTCGAGCTGCTCGGCGAGGGCGAGGCGCACCGAGAGCCACAGGCGGTACACAAGGCAAACGTCCTCGTGGGCGAGGCCCGGCTGCAGGCGCGGGCACACGGGCTCCCACCGGCAGGGCTGGCCCTGCAGCGAGCACTCTCCCGGGACGATCGGTCCCTCGAGCGCCTCGACCACCTCGAGCGCGCTGATGCGCTCCGCCGGGCGCGCCAGGGCGTATCCACCGTGACGGCCGGGCTGGGAGGTGACGAGACGGGCCCGCTGCAGGTTCTGGAGGATGTTGCGCACGAACAGTTGCGGCACGCGCATGTCCTCCGCCACCTCGGCCGCGTTGAGCCTGCGCTTCGGGTCTTCGGCGAGGCGGATCATGGCCGCCAGACCGTAGTCGGTGCGGCGGGTCGGCGTGAGCTTCATGATCTCCCTCACGGTATCAGCGCGCTCGCAGGAGCGGGCTCGCGCCCGGACCTGCGTCCGCACACCAGGCTAGTGCATGTCGCGGTTTCTGCACGTTCCTCACTTGACATATGTGAGATCGGTTGGCGAAGATCCGCCCAGCGCTCCGGGCATCGGTGGTCACATCGAGCGGACGGCCGATGCGGAGATGCCGACGAGCCCCCCAGGAGACGTGACGAGACCGATGAGGACCCTGGCGCTGAACCCCACGCTGAGCCTGATCGGGGACCCGGAGTCCGACGAGGCGCGGACCGGGGCCTTCCTGCGGTCAACGGCCGTCCTCGGCTCGGCGGCGACCGGGGCGGTCGTGCTCACCGGGGCGGCCCATCTCGGGCTCGCCCATCGTGCCCTGGTCCCGGTGGCCCTCGCGCCCCTGGTCGCGGTCGTGGCGGCCTCGCGCCTCGCGCACCCGCGCCTTCGGGCCACCTCGCTCACCGCCCTGGTGGCGGTGCTCGTGGAGGCCGCGACCGGGGCGGCGCTCACCGGGACCCGTGCCGCGGCGTGGGCGGGGGCGGCCCACCTCGTCCTCGGGACCCTCGCCTTCGCGGCGACGGCGGTCTCGGCGGGGGCGAGCCTTCGCGGGGGGGCCACCCCCCTTGGGCCCTGGCGCGACTACCTCGCCCTCACCAAGCCCCGGATCATGGTGCTGCTGCTCCTCACCGCGGCCGGGGGCATGTTCGTCGCCGCCCACGGGGTCCCCTCCCTTCGCGCCCTCGCCCTCACGATGCTCGGCGGGGCCCTCGCCTCGGGCGGCGCGAGCGCCCTGAACCACGTGATGGACCGCGACGTCGACCGGCGGATGCTCAGGACCTCCACGCGCCCGGTCGCCGCCCGAAGTGTCGGGCCCTCGGCGGCTCTTGAGTTCGGCCTTGCCCTGTCGGCCGCCTCCTTCGTCCTGCTCGCCTCGCTCGTGAACGTCCTCGCCGCCCTGCTCGCCCTCGCCGGCAACCTCGTCTACGTCCTCGTCTACACGGGCTGGCTGAAGCGCTCGACGCCCCGGAACATCGTGATCGGCGGCGCCGCCGGCGCGATCCCCCCGCTCGTCGGCTGGGCCGCGGCCACCGGGCACCTCTCCCTGCCGGCGCTGTGGCTGTTCCTCACGGTGTTCTTCTGGACCCCGCCGCACTTTTGGGCGCTCGCCCTTTTGATGCGCGCCGACTACGCCGCCGCCGGCATCCCGATGCTGCCGGTCGTGCGCGGGGAGATCGAGACCACCCGCCAGATCCTTCGCTACTCGCTCGTGCTGGTCGCGGTGACGCTC
>JAJYGO010000089.1 GCA_021785115.1 Chloroflexota bacterium
TCGCTCCACCGTCGATCCACATCCTGCTGATGTTTGCGTGCACGCCCGCAGACGACTGGATGCGGAGCCCGGGGACGATCAACGCCGGCCAGCAGTGGTTCTACAACGTGCCGGCTCGCCCTGGTGACACCATCCGGATGGTGGGGCGAGCGCTCGACAAGTTCGTCAAGAAGGAGCGGCTCTTCGTCGTCCACGACAACGTCTTCTACAACCAGCACGAACAGGTGATCTGCTCGGGGCGCGGCTGGACCATTCGCCCGCAGTGAGTCGGCCCGAGCCGCTCACCAGGAGAACGCGGAATGACTACCGAGGCCACGCCGGTCGGGCACGTCGGCGACGTCATCGACGGGCCGTCGCTCTCGATCACCCGCGAGTCCATTCGTGATTTCGCGGAAGCGTCGCTGGATTACAACCCGCTGCACCTCGATGATCACTACATGGAGAGTGCGTTCGGCAAGACGCGCTTCGGCGGTGTCATCATGCACGGGATGACCAACTTCGGTCTCATCACCCGGATGATGACCGACTGGGCGCTCTCACGCGGTGCGATCCATCGGCGGCTCGAGACGCGCTGGCTGAAGCCGGTGGTCCCGGGCGACACGCTCAGGCCGAGCGGGACGATCACCCGTGCCGTGACGACGCAGAAGAGTCGATGGCTGACGTTCTCGGTCGAGGTGAAGAACCAGCGCGGGGAGCTGATCGCGACGGGCGAGGCGCTCGCCGAGGTCCCGGGCGCTCGTGCCTGAAGCGGCTCCGTGCCCCGTGCCGACACCATGCTCCAGGACATTCGCGTTCTCGATCTGACGTGGGTGCTCGGGGGGCCGTTCTGCGGCCAGCTCCTCGCGGGGCTGGGCGCGGAGGTGATCAAGGTCGAGCCGGCGCGGGGGGACTCGTCGCGCGTGGTGCCGCCCCGCTTCTTTCAGGGCGATTCCGGGTTCTTCCTCTCGGTGAACCGCGGGAAGAAGAGCGTCGCCCTCGATCTCAAGCACCCGCTGGGGCGCGCCACGTTCCATGACCTCGTCCGCCAGTCGCACGCGGTCATCTACGGGTTCGCACCCGATGTCCCGAAGAAGCTCGGCATCGACGCCCCGACCCTCGCGCAGGTCAATCCGAGGATCGTCGTGGGCCAGATGATCGGCGTCCACGACCAGCCGCCCTACACCGAGTACCCGGTGTTCGACCTCATCGCCCAGGCGCTCGGCGGGATCATGAGCATCACCGGCGAGGAGCGCGGGGCGCCGGTCCGGATCGGCTACCAGATCGCGGACCTCGCCGGAGGGCTGTACCTGGCGCTGGGAACGGTCGGGGCGCTGCTCTCGGCGGCGCTGAAGGGCCGCGGCCGTGCAGTCCAGATCTCGCTCCTCGACTGTCAGCTCGCGTTGCTGACCTGGCAGGCGCAGAACCACTTCATCTCGGGAGACGTCCCGGTGGCCATGGGCTCCCGTCACGCCATGATCGCGCCGAGCGAGGTCTTCTTCTGCAAGGACGGACGGCCGCTGGCGCTGTCCAACAATGGCGAGGAGCTGTGGCGGCGCCTCTGTGACGCGCTCGGCATGAGCGAGCTCGCCGCCGATCCACGCTTCGCCACCGCCGCCGATCGCATCGAGAACGTCCGCGCGCTCGCCGACGTCCTCGGCGGGGTCTTCCGCACCAGGACCCGCGACGAGTGGGCGGCAGAGCTCTTCGAGAAGCGGCTCCCGGTCGCCCCGGTCATGAACGTGGCCGAGGCCCTCTCGCAGCCGCTGGCCGCACTCCGCGCCATGGTCGAGACCGTCGCCCATCCGCGCACGGGGGACGAGTTGAGGTTCCTCGGGAACCCCTTCAAGTACGAAGGGGCCCGACCGCTCTCGTATCCGCCGGCGCTGGGCGCCGACACCGAGGAGGTGCTGGCGCGGGTCTGCGGATACGACGCGGGCAAGATCGCGGCGCTGGTCTCCGCCGGAGCCGTGCGGACAGGAGCGAGGGCACGACCTGGGCAGGGAGACGGATAGCAGGCGCGAGAACGGGAGACGAGCATGGAACAGGCGACCGTCCCGATCACCGGCGAGGCGACAGGCGACGCCGTGTACCGCCGGGTTGCGTGGAGACTGGTGCCGTTCCTGCTGCTCTGCTACGTGCTCGCGATCATCGACCGGTTCAACATCGGGTTCGCGAAGCTCCAGTTCATCCAGGATCTGCGCCTGAATGACGCGATCTACGGCCTGGCAGCCGGTGCGTTCTCGGTCGGGTACGTCGCGTTCGAGGTGCCGAGCAATCTGCTGCTGGAGCGGGTCGGCGTCCGGAAGACGCTTCTCCGGATCATGGTGCTGTGGGGGATCGTCACGAGCGCGATGATGTTCGTCCGCGGCGCGACGCACCTCTACGTCCTGCGCTTCCTGCTCGGCGTCGCGGAGGCCGGTTTCTTCCCGGGCATCCTGTTCTATCTCACGTACTGGTTCCCCGACCGAAAGCGCGGCCGGATGACGAGCCTCTTCGTGACGGCCGTGCCGATCGCGGGCGTCATCGGCGGCCCCGTGTCGGGCTGGCTCATGGATCACACCCATGGCGTTGGCGGCCTGCGAGGCTGGCAGTGGTTGTTCCTGCTCGAGGGGATCCCCTCCGTCCTGCTGGGGGTCGTCGCCTACTTCGTGCTGACCGACCGGCCCGCCAGCGCAGCGTGGCTGAGCGTCGCCGAGAAGGAGACGATCCTGGCCGATCAGGCTTCCGATCGAGCGCGCAGCGCGGTGAAGCCCACCAGGAGCTTCGGCGATGCGCTCCGCAGCGGCCGCGTCTACGCGCTCGCCGCCATCTACTTCGCCTACTTCTGCTCCCTGAACTCGATCCTGCTCTGGACGCCGACGCTGCTGAGGCTCGTCGGCATCCGCACCTTGACCGACATCGGGCGCGTCAGCGGCGCGATGTCGCTCATCGCGACGGCCGGGATGATCGTGATCGGCTACAGCTCGGATCGCTTTCTGGAGCGACGGTGGCACGTCGCCCTCAGCGGGCTGACGGCGGCCGGGGCCTTTCTCTTGCTCCCGTTCGCAGCGCACAGCGTGGCGGTGACCGTCCTCCTGCTCACGATCGCCTCCATCGGGATCTACCGTCCTCGGACTGTTCTGGACGATCCCGGCCGCGGTGCTCGAAGGGAGCGCAGCCGCTGGAGGGATCGCGCTCATCAGCTCGATTGGAACGTCCGGTGGCGCGTTCAGCCCACCGTTCGTCGGCTGGCTGAAGGTCAGGTCGGGGAGCCTCTACGTGGGGTTGAGCGCCATCGCCGTCCTGCTCGCCATCGGCATGGTCCTGCTTCTCCTGACGGTGCCTGCCAGGCGAGAGGCACGGCCCGGTCGGTGAGGTGCCGCTACATCTCCGGCGCGACGGACGGTACCAGGCAGACGAAGACGAGCGGCTCGGGACCGGTGTTTCGCACCTGGTGCTCGGCGCCGCCGGGCACGTACATCACGCTCCCCGGTCCGACCGCGTTCCACTGTCCGTCACAGAGCACCTCGCCGTGACCGGAGTGGTAGAACATCTCGTGCTCCCAGGCGTGGCTGTGCTTCGGCGTGTGGCCGCTCGCCGCGACCTCGAAGACGCGCATGCAGAAGTTCTTCGCGCCTTCGGCCTTGCCGATGACCACGCGGCCGGTGACGCGCCGCGCCTGCTCGTTGTCGAACACCGTCGGCTTCGCGTCCAGGTATCGAATGGCCTTCACGCAGCCTCCCGTGGGGTCGTGGCTCCCGCAGACGCCACCGCGGCGTCGTGGCCCTGAGTTGTAGCTCGCGCGGCGGGCACGTGCAGCGACGAGGGGTCAGACACAGCGTCCGCCGTCCACTTCCAGGCACACGCCGGTGATGAACTCCGATCCCGGCTCGGCGAGGAACACCGCGGCGTGTGCGACGTCCGCGGGGAGGCTCAGCCGGCCCAGCGGGATCGACGCCGTGAAGCGAGCCCGGTTCGCGGGGGTGTCGTCGACGCCCATCGCCGTCGTGAGCATGCCGGTGGCCCCGAGCACCGGGGCGATGGCGTTCACGCGGATCCGGTCGGGCGCGAGCTCCACGGCCATCGACTTCGTCAGGACGATGGCCGCACCCTTGCTGCCGTTGTACCAGGTCAGCCCCGGCCGCGGCCGGACGCCGCCCGTCGAGGCCACGTTCACGAAGACCCCGCCACCCTGCTTCCGGAACACCGGCACGCAGGAGAGGGCGGAGAGGTAGAGGCTCTTCACGTTGACCTGAAAGACCCGGTCGAACTCCTCCTCGGTCACGGAGAGCATGGGCCCGTTGCGGTGACAGTGTCCCGCGTTGTTGACCATCACGTCGAGCCGGCCGAAGCGCGCGAGGGCGCCCGCGACGAGCCGCTCCACGTCGTCCCGCCGGCTCACGTCGGCACGGCAGAACTGGGCGTCGGCACCGGCGGCGCGGAGCTCCTGGGCGACACCGGCACCTCGGGTCTCGTCGATGTCGCTCACGACGACCCGTGCGCCCTGTCGAGCGTAAGCGTGGCAGATGCCCTCTCCGAACCCGGAGGCACCGCCGGTCACGATCGCGACCATGCCCTTCATCCGCATGCCAGCCTCCTCGAGCGCGTGAAGACGAAAGTCCTGGCAGTCTACCGTGGACCGCGTGAGGCAGACCGAGAAGCGACGGCCTGACGCACCGCGATGGACTGCCGCCGAGGGAGGCTCGAGGTGCCCGGGGCGGCGGCTCCATTCCGCCCCGGGCACCTCGAGGCGCCGCGAGCATCACTTGCCAAATCGATACTTGGCGTGGCAAGCGCCGCAGGCGTTGGGCATGACCTGGTCCCAGCTCGTGGCGGCGCTCCAGGTCGCGAGGCTCGCGTCCGGCAGAGCCACCTGGAACGTGTGCGAGGTCACGTCGCCGATGACGTTGGCCGTGCGGCCCTGGGCGTCGAGGCCCGAGAAGAACTGGCCGGTGTTCGAGGTCTTCGCCATGTGGCACGAGGAGCAGCGCCCCACCGGCTCTCCGCTCCCCGCGCCGGTGGGATCGAAGTAGGCCGGCATGCCCGCCCTGGCCAGCATGTGCGAGCTGACCGTCGAGGCGACCGAGGCCGCCGCCGCGCCGCCGTCGGCGGTCATCGCCGCCCCGTTCTTCTGCACCGCGCCGCCGGAACCGACGTGGTAGAGCGCGACGGCGTCCAGGGTGAGCGACGCGAAGTCGCCGTGCGAGGCATGACACGAGAGGCAGGTCACGTCGTCGCGCAGCGTCGTCGCGTTGCCGGTGAAGAGGTAGGAGGCGGCCGTCGCCCCGTCGGTCCTCTGGAACTGCATGGGCCCGCCGAGCCCGGAGTGGGGGTCGTGGCAATCGGCGCAGGTGAGCTTCTCGAAGTTGTTGGTCGCGTGGAAGCTCCCGCTGAGGTCCTGGTACTGCGTGTGATCCGTGCTGGGGAAGCCGCTCGGCCAGTAGATGCCGGGATCGCCGTAGGCGGGCAGGGCGAGGAAGTCCGAGAGCCTGTGCACGCCGGGGACGAAGTTGCCGCCGCCGAAGGAGGCCGCTGCGTTCCAGGCGAAGTCGAAGACGCCCGCCGGGTTCGTGGAGGTGCCGCCGTTCGTGTGGCACTGCCCACAGACCTCGCGCTCGGATTGCGCGGTGAGATAGCGCGGGTTGACGATCTTGCTCGGGTCGCCGGCGGCGGAGGCGTGCTCCGACCCCGGGCCGTGGCACTTCTCGCATCCGATGTCGTGCGAGACGGCGCCGTAGCTCGTGACGTTGCCCGAGGCGTCGACTTGCAGGCTGACGCCCGACTCGTGGCAGCCGGCGCAGACGGCGGCGAACGTCCCGGACTGCGTCGGATTGTAGTCGGGACCGTTCACCCAGGCCTGGCCTCGTCCATTCCACGCCGCGGGGAGGATGACGGCGTCGCCCGGGGTGTTGGCCGTGGACCAGCTCACGAAGCCGGGAGCGGGGTGGCTGGTGCCGTCGATCAGCACCAGGTATTCCTGCTGCCACCAGCTCTTGTCGCAGGTCGCAGCGGCGGGGAGGATGCCGCCGTTGCCGCACTGGCCGGCGCCGGTGCTCACCCCGCCCACCGTCCCGTCCACGCGGATGACGAGGTCGGTGGTGAGGTCGAGCGTGGCGCCCGCGGCGATCGCCTGGGCGAACTGCGGGGTGCAGCTCGGGGCCCAGCGCACCAGCCAGACCGTCCCCGTGGTGCTGCTGCCGGGGAAGCTGGCGATCACGCCCGTGTTCAGCGTGCTGGGAACGGCGCACGTGGTGTCGGCGGCGGCAGCCGGCCATCCGCTGGTGTCCATGTGGCCCAGCGTGCGGTCGGTGTAACCGGCGTGCGCCGAGCCCTGCCAGGCGCTCGCGATGTCGGGCGTGACGGCTGTGTGGCAGAGCAGGCAGACGCGCGTCCCGATGTAGGTCGCCGTGCTCGGCGGCATCCCCGAGAGCGTGACGCCGACCGCGGTGGCGGCCCCGCCGGCGGCCAGCGCCACCGCGCTGCGGTTCTCGCCCGGCAGGAAGCCCGCGGCCGTGGCGGAGAGGAAGACGAACCCCGGCGCCACGCCGCTGATGGTGTACGTGCCGTCGCTTCCGGAGGTGGCGCACTGCGCCGGCGAGGCTCCCTGGATGCAGACGCTGGCTCCTGCGACGGGCGACGTCCCGGAAGGCCCGCTGCTGCGCCCGAGCACGAGCCCGCTGATGGAACCCGGGGCCGTCGAGCTGAGCGCGAGGGTGATGCTGGCCTTCGCGGTGGCCCCCGCGGCGACTCCGACGCCCACCACCTGCCCCGACGAATAGCCGCTGTCGGAGGCGAGCACCGTGTAGGCGCCGATGGGAATCGAGGTCAGCGTCAAGGCGCCCGTGCCGTCGGTCACGCCGGAGCTCGTGGATGGGCTCGTGGAGACGGTCGCTCCGGCGAGAGGAGATCCGCTGGCGTCCTTCACCACGACCAAGATCGATCCGATGCTGGGTGCCGGACTTCCCGTGGGGCCGGTGGCACCGGTCGCACCCGCCGGACCGGTCAGCCCGGTCGGACCGGTGCTGCCGGAACAGGCGACGAGGCCAAGCACCAGGACCGTCGCCATCATCGATCGCCGCACTCGAAGCGCGCTCGTTTGCATGATTCCTCCCGAGGTCTGGCGCGCAGCAAGGTGCGCACCAGAGTGCGCCTCGACGGCAGCGTGCGGCATGGAACCGCAGGGCGCACCTTCGCTGGCCACCTGGTCACCTGAATTCCGCGCGCTTGGACGTGAGCGACACGCGGCGGCCAATCCGCCATTGGGTGTGCCCCGCTGGCAGGAGGACGCAGGCGGCCCGCTCCGACGCGGAGGAATTCTTCCCTGGCCTGCGCGAATTCACGCAGCCCGCTCGGGATCCCGAGCTGCCACGCCCAGCCGTCCTCGGCTGCCTCCGCCGGCGAGTTGAAAGGAGTGGTGCCGTCGAGGCGACCGCGCCTCGACGGCACGCGCGACGGCTCAAGCCGACGACGAGGTGACGAGCGGTGGCGCCGCCGTCGCGGTGAGGTTCGTAGGCCGCTCGACGCGCGTGCCGCGCCGCACCACGAGGCGCTTCCCGCGCCAGTTCACGTCGCGTCGCACGAGGCCGTAGGCCCAGCAAGCGCCGAAGAGGAGCTCCTTCACCGGCGACAGGGCGAGGCGCGCGACCGTCCAGCCACCGGACCGGAGCGCGTCCGCCGCCGCGGCGTCGAGGAGGGCCCGAGCGGCGCAGACGGCACCCAGCACCGCGGCCGCCCTGGCCGTGGGCTGGAACGCGAGCGCGACCGTCCCGAGCAGCACCGGGTTGAGCAGGACCATCGCGGCGTACGGGAGAGGGCCGACCGCCTGGCGCTGCAGGACCGCCCAGCGCTGGTAGCGCGCGAGGAACTGCAGCACGGTTCGACGCTCGCTGACGTTGAAGACGGGCTCGGCGGCGACCGCCACGCGCTTCCCCAACACGGTCGCCACCAGGACCCCGATCACGTAATCCTCGGCGAGCACGTCCTTCACCGCCGCGAAGCCGCCGAGGCGCGCCAGGTCGGCGCGGCGCAGCGCCATCGACTTGCCGACCACGATGTCGCGGCGCGCCAGCGACTTCGCGCCCACGACGCCCGGCGCAACGGTCCCGGCGAGGTGCAGGTTGTCGAGGGCCGCGCCGACGGTGCGCTCCCCCACGCCGCCGATCGCGTGCGTGACGAGACCGATCCCGTCGTCCTCGAGCAGCGCAGCGATCTCGGCGAGGTAACCGCGCGTCACGCGGACGTTCGAGTCGGACACCACCAGCACGTCGTGCCGTGCCGCGCGCACCAGGGTCATGAGCTGATTGACCTTCGGGTTGAGGCCGGGCGTGCCCCGCTGGACGACGACGCGGAACCGGCCGGGCCACCGCCGCGCGGCGTCGCAGGCGATCCGCCACGCGGGATCCTCGACGCTCGCGAGGCCGAGCAGGACCTCGTAGCGCGGGTAGTCGAGGCTGGCGAAGTTCGCGAGATTGGCGGCCAGCGCGTCGTCGACGCCGCAGAGCGGCTTCAGGATCGACACCGGGGGCGAGCGGACCGGCCGCCGCGGCCTCCGCCGGAGATGCCGCCGCAAGGCGACCACCTGGGCGGCGACGAGGACCATTCCCAGCGCGGCGGCACAGAACCATCCCAGCGAGATGTCGCGCATCGGCTCGGCCTCCTGCCTCCGATCCGTCGGGAGCCTGCGCGCGTCGGGTGACGGGCCCGGGGAGCGCGCGTGGCGCTCAGGCGAGCTTCTGGCGGCGAGATCGGAGCGAGCGGGCGATCGCCCATCCGGAGGCGGCGCGGGCGGGGACCGCTTCGAGCCACCGCGTGGCGACGACACGTCCGGCGTCGTGCGCCAGCAGGCGTATCTTCCCGAGCCGCGGCGAGGAGCCGGCGTTGAGGACGTGGAGCGGCCTGCCTGTCGCCGCCGGGAACGCCGTGGCGCTGGCGCGGTGCCGGTGTCCGTGGAGCACGAGATCACACCGTCCCGCGAGCCGCTCCAGCAGCTCGGCTCCGAGGGCGAGTTCCTCGGCGTTGGGCCAGCCGAGGAAGCTCGCCACCTGCTCGAGGAGATGGTCCTCGGGCAACGGCAGCAGGTGATGGTGGAGGAGCAGCACGACGAGGGTGTCGGCCGGCGCCGCCTCGACCGCGGAGACGACCTCTGCGAGGTCTCGCCGCGAGAGCTCTCCGTGGCTGCTGACCCAGCGACGGTTGTGCGCGGCCGTCGAGTCGAGGCGGACGATCAGCAGGCCCGGGCTGCGCTCGGCCTGGACGCGCGGACCGGGCATCAGGTCGCGCGCCACGTCGTCCCCGAGCCGGTCGTGGTTGCCGGGAACGACGACGAGCCTCGACCGGAGCGGTGCGAACGTGCGCTCGAACGCGAGCAGCTCGTCGCGGCGACCCCGGTGCGTGACGTCCCCGGAGACCAGGACGCGATCGACGCCGGCGGCGGCCAGAGCCCGGACCAGCGACGCCGCCCGCGCGTCGGTCCCGGCGTCCTGGCCGATGTGGAGATCCGACACGTGCGCCAGCGTGGCGACCAACCGGTACCCTCCGCCCCCAGCCGAAGGTGGCGCGGGCGCGTGTCCGGCGCGCGGCGGATCGACGGCGCCGCGGCGACATCCAGGGGAGGCGCGCGTCGCGGGATCGTCACGCCGCCGTCACGAGGCATCCCCGGGCGCCGACCACCATGCGGCCCACGTGACGAGCGACTCCGCGCCAGTCCGACCGCCGATGGTCGCGTCGGCCGAGATGGGCTATGGGCACCTCCGCGCCGCGCAGTCGATCGCGGACGCGCTCGGCGAGCGCGTGATCCACGTCGATCGCGCACCCGTGGCCACGGCGGGCGAGGAGCGCGTCTGGCGCCGCATGCGCGGTGCGTACGAGACGCTGTCGCGCGTGTCTCAGTGGCCCATCGTCGGCGCGCCCATCCGCTGGGCGCTCGACGAGCTGACGAGCATCCCGCACCTCCACCCCGCGCGGGATCTGTCGGGCACGTCCGCCGGGGTGCTGTTCGTCGAGCGCCTCGCGGCGTCGGGGCTCGGCCGCGGCCTGGTCGAGCGCCTGCGGGAGAGCGGTCGCCCGCTGATCACCACCTTCTACGCGCCCGCGCTCATCGCCGACGCGGCGGGATGGCCCGAGATCCACTGCGTCGTCACCGACACGGACGTTCACCGCGTCTGGGCGGCCCGTGACGCGCGCGCCTCGCGCATCCGGTACCTCGTCCCCACCCGGCGCGCAGCGCGCCGGCTCCGTCAGTACGGAGTGCGGGCGGACCACATCGACTTCACCGGCTTTCCGCTCCCCGACGAGCTCGTCGGAGGGCCCGGGCTGGTGCGGTTGCGCCACAACCTGGTCGGCCGCATCGCGCGGCTCGACCCGACGGGCGCGTTCGGTCGCGAGCACGCGGAGGAGCTGGCCCACTTCCTCGGCGACGGGGGCGTGCCGCGCGCCGGCGGGCCGCCGCACCTCGCGTTCGCGGTCGGGGGTGCAGGGGCGCAGGCGAGCCTGGCGCGCGCGTTCCTGCCGTCGCTTCGCGCCGCCATCCTCGATGGGCGCATCCGGGTGACGCTCGTCGCGGGGGTGAAGCCGCTCGCCCGCATCGCGTTCGAGGAGGCGATCCACGGCGCCCGGCTCGAGGATGCGGTCGGCGCCGGGCTGGAGGTCCTCTCGGCCGCGGACACCGACGCGTACTTCCGCGCCATGAACGAGCTGCTGGGCCGCACCGATCTCCTCTGGACGAAGCCGTCCGAGATGTGCTTCTACGCCGCGCTCGGCCTGCCCCTGGTGTGCGCCCCGCCGGTCGGGCTCCACGAGCGGGTCAACCGGCGCTGGGTGCGCGAGAGCGGTGCCGGGTTCAAGCAGCGCGACCCGCGGTACGCGGGAGAGTGGCTCGCCGACATGCTCGAGGAGGGCTCGCTCGCGGCGGCGGCGTGGGCGGGGTTCACCCGCCTCCCGAAGTTCGGGCTGCAGCGAGTGCTCCGCGCCGTGGGGGCGCGGGCCGGCGCTAGGCCTTCCGCAACCTCAGCGCCTTCAGCTCCTTGACCACCCCGACGATGGCCTGCTCGACCGGGAGCCGCTCGACGCTCGACGCGCCGACGAATCCCTGGGCGTCGGTCCGTCGCAGGACCTCCGCGACCGCGCCCGGGTGCTCCATCGGGCCGCCGTGCGCGAGGGCGATGATCTCGGGATTCACCTCGCGGCCTGCGTCGATCATCTCCTGCGTGGCGCGGATCGCGTCCTCGAGCGTGAGCGCGTGGCCCGCGCCGATCGTGCCGCCGGTGGTCAACCCGACGTGCGGGACGATCACGTCGACCCCCGCCTCCGCCATCTGGCGGGTCTCGTCCGGGGTCCGCACGTAGCAGGTGGTGTAGAGATCGAGGTCACGGGCGAGCGCGATCATCTCGACCTCGCGCGCGAAGCCGAGCCCGACCGACTCGAGGTCGCGGCGGATGTTCCCGTCGAAGCGGGAGACGGTCGGGTAGTTGATCACCCCGGAGAACCCGACCTCGCGCAGCCGCTGCAGGAACCGCCGCATGTCGCGCGTCGGATCGGTCCCGCACACGCCTGCCAGCACGGGGGTCACGCTCACGGCGGGCAGGACGTGCCGCTCACCCAGCTCCACCACGATGTCGTTCGCATTCCCGTACGGCATGAGGCCGGCGATGGACGGGAGCCCGTCCATGCGGAAGCGTCCGCTGTTGTAGATGACGACGAGGTCGATCCCGCCGAGCTCGGCGCACTTCGCGGAGAGCCCGTTCCCCGCCCCCGCCACGATGATGGGCCTCTGCGCCGCGAGCGTCGCCCGGAGTCGCGTCGAGACGTCGTCACGGCCGTATCTCCTCGCCATGGAACCCCCTCCCGTCGTGCGCGAGCGCCCGATGCGGAGCGCCCCCGTCGAAGCCCGGATCGACGTGCGCCCTATCCCCGCCAGGCCTCCGCACAGGCCTGCAGGAGCTGCTCGACCGCGACGTCCACGCAGGCGAGGTCATTCACGTTCGCGTCGACCCGGATGACGCTCCCCGCGCCCCCGAGCGCCTCGACGGCGGCGTCCATGAAGGCCGCGTCGGCGTCCGGATCCCAGAACACGCCTCCCTCGCGGTCGTACTCCGAGAACCCCCTCGTCGGGAGGACGAGAGCGGGCCGCCGCCTCGCCCGCGCGAGCTTCGCGCCCACGCACCGGCCGAGCGCCGCATTCTCCGCGACGCTCGTCCGCATGAGGGTGGTGTTCGGGCTGTGGCGGTACAGGCGTCGTCCGGCGTACCGCTGCGGGACGGTGTCCGGCGTCGCGAAGTTGACCATGTCCATCGCGCCCGGGAGCACGACCTGGGGGAGCGCGCGGGCTCCCGCCGCGTCGAGCCGGGTGGCGCCGGCGCTGAGGAGGCCTCCGCACAGCTCGTCGGCGAGCTCGGTCGTCGTGAGGTCGAGCACCGCGTCGATGACGCCCTGCGCGACGAGCTCCTCCATGGCGCGCCCGCCGGTCCCGTTTGCGTGGAAGACGAGGGTCTCGAACCCCGCGTCGGCGA
Organism: Chloroflexota bacterium; assembly: GCA_021785115.1. The sequence continues at coordinate 12,465 of JAJYGO010000089.1, forward strand.
GCAGGTCGCGGCAGCGCAGCACGGCGGGGGTCGTGACGCCGAACGCCGTGATCGCGACCGCGCGCCTCGCCTCGCCGCGCGCCGCGACGGGAGAGGAGCCCATCTCCACCATCCCGCAGATCGCGCCCGCCGCGTTCGACAGCACCGAGCGGAGGAGATCGTTCATCCCGACCACGTCGGTGATGGTGTTCGACATGACGATGTCGCGCGTGCCGACGTAGCTGGCGGCCTTTCCGCTGGCCGCCATGGTGGACACCATCAACTTCGGGACCCCGACCGGCAGGGCGCGCATCGCGGCGGTCGCCACGGCGGTGCCCGAGCCGCCGCCGATCCCGAGCACGCCGTCGAGCGCGCCCGCAGCGTGCAGCCGCCCGACGACCGCGGCGGCACCCCGGGACATGACGTCGAGGGCCTTGCCGCGGTCGTGCGATCGGGCGAGCTCGGCGACCTCGCCGCCCGCCGCCGCCGCGATCTCCGAGCGCGAGACGTCCGGGGCGAACGCGGGCGCGTCGAGCACCCCGATGTCGAGGTAGACGGGGAGGTGCCCACGCGCGGCGATCCGCTCGCCCACGAAGCGCGCGTGCTCACCCTTCGTGTCGAGGGTGCAGAGGACCGCGATCCGTCCCGGCAACGCTAGACCTCCGCGGTGAACACCGTCCCCTTCGGCTCGGGTCCGAGGAAGGTCACGATGGCCACGACGAGCAGCGCGACGACCGTGCCGAGCGCGATCGCCTGGCCGAGCGTGTAGCCGGCGCGCTGCACCAGCAGGGTCTGGAGGGTGGGGCCGAACGAGCCCACGGCCGCGCCGACGCTGAAGGATGCGCCGGGCCCGACGCCGCGGACGCGCGTCGGGAACCGCTCGGCGAGGTAGGCGGGGATGACGCCCCAGAAGCCGACGGCGAAGAACCCCTCGAGGAACCCGCCCAGCATGACCAGCGTGCGGTCGGCCGTGAGCGAGTAGAGGGGCACGAGCACGGCCCCGAGCACGGCGAAGAGCGACAGGGAGCGGCGGCGCCCGAGCTTCTCCGAGAGCGCGCCGCAGCTCCAGTAGCCGATCAGGCTCCCGACGTTCAGCAGGAGGAGGAACTGCGTCCTCTGGCCGATCGTGACGTGCAGCTCCTTCGTGAGATAGGTCGGCCAGAGCGCCGAGAGGCAGAACTGCGACAGCATGGCCCCGATCATGACGAGGAATGCGTGGAGGCTCGTCGGGAGGACGTCGCGCTGGAACAGGCGCGCCGCCGAGATCCCGGTCTCCGCCCTCCCGGCCGCACGGAGCGCGGCGCGCCGGGCCTCGAAGACGGGCGATTCCTTCACGCCCTTCCGGATGTACAGGAGCAGCAGCGCGGGCAGGAACCCGATGAGGAAGAGCGCGCGCCAGCCCCACACCGGGAAGACGAAGAAGTAGGTGAGCGTCGCGAGGAAGTACCCGACCGGATAGCCTCCCTGGAGGATCCCGGACGCGATGCCGCGCGACCGCTGCGGCCAGCTCTCCATGGCGAGCGGCGTCCCGGCAGCCCACTCGCCGCCCATGCCGAAGCCGAACAGGAGGCGGAACAGGAAGAACCACGCGAACGTCGGCGCGAGCCCGCTCAGGGCGGAGAAGATCGAGAACGTCAGGATGGAGATCATCAGCGGGAGCTTGCGTCCGATGCGGTCGCCGAGCGTCCCGAAGAGGACGCCGCCGAAGAGCCGGCAGATGAGCGTGCCGGTGATGACGGTGCCCATCGCGACGAGGCTGACCCCGAACGTCTTCGCGATCTCGGAGAGGACGAGGATGAGCAGGAAGTAGTCGAAGACGTCGAGGCACCACCCGGCCCAGGTCGCGAGGAGCGTCCGCCACTGGTCCGGCGTGACCTCCTTCCACCAGGGGACGTCCGCCGCGGCTCCGGATTGCGCCACGGGTGTCGACGTGTCCAGCGTGGGCTCGTGCGCCATTCCTACCTCCCGTGCGAGGCCGGCGCGCCGATTCTACGTGAAATTCCGGGGTCGGCGCGACGTGGGCGCACGCCGGCGCCAATCCCCGCCAGGAACCTTGCGCTCCCTCGAGCGTTCCCGGCCGTCCTCCGGGGCCGCTCGTCGTCAATTGGAGAGCACGACGACGGACGCCCGGTGCGTGCAGACCGGGCACGCCGTGGTGCCGGAGCGAGCATCCTCGATCGCGAGCCGGCCGCGCCCGACCCGACCGCCGCACCACTGCATCAGCGGCAGCAGGGAGTCGCGACGCCCGTAGCTGAAGTCCGGGGGGAGGACGCGCCCGATCGCTCCGCACGCACACCTCGAATCGGCCATGATCGCCTCCCGCACGACGCGCTCGAGCAAGCCCGATGCATCGACCGGGCCGATTCGCGGCGCCGCCAAGGGCGGGCGCGGGTGGACGCCGCCGTTGCGCCCGGCGCCGCGTCGGCCCTACCCTGTGGGGCCCGAGATGGCGCCTCAACCGGAGGAGCTTCATGCCCGGCGTCCAGATGTCCGCAGCCCCGAGCGGCCTCGCCCGGGGTGACGCCCGCGCTCACGTGGAGAAGCCGATGACGCCTCCACCCCGACGTGAAGGTGCCGATGCAGTTCGTCCACGCAGGCGGTGACGGGAGATGACGATGAACGGCTCGATCCGGCTTCTCGGCTGCACGCTGGTCGTCCTCGCGGGCGTGGTGGCGGCGCCGCGTGCGCGAGCGGCGCCCCTGGTGACCGACGCCTGGCTCGACGAGACGGCGGGTCGGTGGCAGGAGGTCGCCCGCCGGGTGTGGGGCTTCCACGAGCTGGCCTGGGAGGAGCGGCAGTCCTCCGCGCTGCTGGCCGACGTCCTCGAGCGGGAGGGCTTCGCGGTGGAGCGCGGAGTGGCCGGCATCCCGACCGCCTTCGTGGCCCGTGCCGGCCAGGGCGCCCCGGTGATCGGACTGCTCGCGGAGTACGACGCGCTCCCCGGCCTCTCCCAGGAGGCGGGCGCCACGGCGGAGAAGCGACTCGAGGCCGGCGCGCCCGGGCACGGCTGCGGCCACAACCTGCTCGGCACCGCGGCCGTCGCCGCGGGCATCGCGGCCAACCGGGCCCGCGTGGCGGATCACCTCCCCGGGACGATCGTCCTCTTCGGCACCCCGGCGGAGGAGCAGCTGACGGGGAAGGGCTTCCTGGCGCGCGCCGGCGTCTTCGACCACGTCGACGCGGTGCTCGCCTGGCACCCCGGCACCCACAACGAGCTGGTGAACCGCGTGCGCCTGGCCCTGAGCGCGATGGACGTCGAGTTCTTCGGGAAGACCGCCCACGCGGCGGCGAACCCCTGGTTCGGGCGCGGCGCGCTCGACGCGGTGGAGCTGCTCGACCACGCCATGGCGCTCATGCGGGAGCACGTCCGGCCCAGCGCCCGCATGCACCGCGTGATCAAGGCCGGCGGCACCGTCCCCAACGTGATCTCCGACTACGCCAAGGTGCAGTGGTGGGTGCGCGCCGCGAACGTGACCGAGCTGGAGGAGCTGGTCGGCCGCGTCCGGAAGGCGGCCGACGGGGTCGCGGCCGCCACCGAGACGCGCGCCCGCGTGACGCTCCTCGCGCAGACGCGCGACGTCGTCCCGAACGACACCCTGGGCGGCGTGCTCCAGCGGGAGCTGGAGCGTGTCGGACCGCCGCGGTGGGACGCGGCCGACCAGGAGCAGGCGCGCGCCCTCCAGGAGCGGCTCGGGGTCGCGACGAGCGGCCTCTCCGACGCCGTCGTGCCCTACGGTCCGGCCCACGGCGCCGGCGCATCGTCCGACATCGGCGAGACGAGCGCGGTCGCGCCCCTGGCCGAGCTGGAGGTCGTGACCCGCCCGCTCGGCACGCCCAGCCACCACTGGGTCGTGACCAGCTGCTCGGCCCACCCCATCGGCTTCAAGGGGATGGGCGTGGCCGCGAAGGTGCTCGCCGCCTCCGCCGTGGACCTCCTGCGCGACCCCGCGCTGGTCCGCGCGGCGCGGGCGGAGTTCGTGAAGGCGACCGGCGGGAAGCCGTACCGCAGCCCCCTCGCGCCCGACGCGAGGCCCGTGTCCTACTGAACCGACGGTGACGCCGGCGGGCGTGGCCGACCACGTGTGGTCACTTCAAGAGATCGCCCGCCTGGCCGACCGAAACCGAGACACTACCGCGCCCGGCGCGTGCTTGCGGCGCGCGCGGCTTCGCCGTAGGTTAGCGCGCCCGTGGAGACGAGGTCCGGAACGTCCGCTGCCCGCTCGCGGCTGCCGCTTCTCGTCGTCGCCGCGCTGCTCGCCTGGTCGCCGCCGCCCGCCGCCGGGGCGGAGCCGGACGCCGCGGCCGCGGAGCGGCGGAAGGCGCTGTGCGCCCCCGAGATCGCCCAGATGGGCGCGCTCAAGCAGTCGCTCGACGCGTGCGACGCGAGCGCCCGCGACGCGCGCGCGCGGGAGCAGGCCTGCCGGGCCCAGAACGCGGCCGACGCGGAGCGCATCAACGCCTGCCGCGCGAGCGTCCGGGCCGCCGAGTCGAACCGCGACGCGCTCTGCCGCGCGGTGGGCGACTTCGGCCGCCTGGTGGCGGAGGGCAACGCGCCGGTGGGCAACGTGGAGGGCTGCCTCCCGCCCCAGTACCTGGAGCAGATCGCCGCCGAGCTGGCCGCGTGGCGTCGGGAGTTCCCGCAGCTCCGCGCGCTCCTGCAGTTCGCGAGCGGCGCGCGCGCGGAGCTGCCGCCGCCCGCCGGCGGCGACCAGCCGGTCGACCGCGTGGTGGGCGAGCTGGTGGCGAGCGACGGCACGCACCCGCCGATCCTCTACCGGCGCCTGCTCACCACGGCCCTGGAGCGGGTGGCGCCCCGGTTCTGGGGCAGGCTTCGAGCGCGCGGCGGCGCGGCCGTGGAGGCCTGGTTCGCCTCGCGCGCGCGGCTCGAGCCCGACCTCGTCGCCGAGGCGCGCGCGGGCGCGGGGATCCCGCAGGCCCCCCCAGGCTCCTCGGCGCCGCCGCTGGCGGCGGCGCTGAAGTTCGTGCAGACGTACATCGACCTCGCCCGCTGCACCAAGCTCTCGCCGCACGCGCGCGACTGCGGGCGGGCGCGGCAGCTGCAGGAGCTGCTGGAGAGCAGCGGTCCCCTGGTGGTCGAGCGGCGCGTCGAGTCGATCTGGGCCAGCGACTGCCGCACGCTGGGCCCGGCCACGGTGCTCGAGTGGCTCCAGGACTTCCCGAGCTCGCAGCAGCGCGTCGACGAGGCGCAGTGGGCGCACGTCTCGGAGACCGGGTTCACGAAGCTGCAGACGTGCTTCCTGGGGGATCCGACCGCCGGGACCTCGCCCGCGGCCTGGGTGAGCCGCCGGCTGCCCTCGCCCAACGTGCTGACCGGGCCCGCGCTGGCGCGGCTCACGCGGATCCGGCAGCGCTGGCGCGCCGGGAGCGACGAGGAGGTGTGCGCGCGCGCCGTCCGGACCCTGCAGCGGATGGAGCCGCCCCCGGCCTGCGAGCTGCCCGGCACCGTCCACGACGCGCTCCTGCAGTGGATCGCGCGCGACGCCGAGCCGCACCGGCCGCCGCCGAGCGCGGCGCTCCGCGCGTGCACGGACCTGCTGGACGCGCTCTGGGAGGGGAAGCGGGCCGGCATCGCGGCCTCGTTCGCGCGGCCTCCGGGCCCCGGCGAGATGGTCGAGGCGCTGGAGGGGCACGCGACCACGCCCATGGGGCGGCTGCGCGTCCTGTGCGACGAGCGGCGGGGCGGTCCGGGGTTCCCGGCCCAGGTGGCCGCCATCGCCGAGCTCGCGCCGGGCCTCGGGGAGAGGCCGGAGGCGAGTCCGTGGCGCGTCGATCGCGGCACCGGCCTGCCGATCGAGCAGGTGCGCTTCGCCGCGGCCGCGCGCGCGGGGGCGTGGGTCCGGAACCTCTTCGCGCGCCGGACACCGTGCGCGGCCCTAAGCCTGGGCGCGGAGCGGTGCGCCGCCTGCAGCGCCGCACGCTCGCCGGGCGCCTTCGACTGCGACCTCCTGCGGCGGCTCGACCACACCTGGAGCCGCCGGCAGCGCATCCTCTGGATCTCGCTCGCGTGCCTCGCCGCCGCCGTGCTGCTCGTCACCTGGTCCGGCCGCATGTGGTCGGCGTGGCGCCGCTTCGGCTCCTGGGCGGCGCGGCTGCGGGCCCACCTCGAGAGCATCGGCATCCCGGCGGCGCAGGAGCGCTGGTCCTGGCTCCTCCCGTCCCGTCTCCAGAGCGTGATCGTCGAGCTGCCGTCCACGCCGGCCTGGGATCGGTGGGGACGGCGCGCGCTGGTGTACCGGAGCGAGGGTAGGGCGCGGGTCGTCGATCGCGACGTCAACCGGGCCGCCACGCGGGCCCGCGCCGAGGGCGCCGAGCTCACCATCATGGCCCATGACGACGGCGCCTCCCCCGACCTGGGCGCGGTCCGGGCGCTGCTGGAGTGGGCCGCGCGCGGCTCCGGCCGGGCCGTGCAGGTCGTCCCCATGCCGGTGAGCCGCCTGCACTGGCTGCGCAACCCGGACGACCTGCTCGACGCGGTGGAGCAGACCTCGGCGCGCGGCAACCCCTTCGAGCTGCGCGGTCGCGTGACCTCGCCCAGCCAGTTCTTCGACCGCGAGCGGCTCGTCTCGGGCCTGCTCGCCGACGTGCAGGCCGGGAGCTGGGTCTTCGTGGGCGGGCTGCGGCGGTTCGGCAAGTCGTCCCTGGCGCTCGAGATCACCCGCCGGCTCACAGGGCCCTCCGCCTACGTGGACCTCGCCGCCTTCCACCACGAGATCGGCGCCGCCGGCGATCCGGCGCACGCCGCCGACTCCGTCCTCCGGTACGCCAGCGTCCGGCTGCACGAGTCCGTGGTGGCGCGCTACGGCGCCGCGGCCGGGATCCCGCCGCCGCTGCCGGCGGGCCGGCCCGTGGCGGCCGCGGAGGCGACGGAGTGGTTCCGCGCCGTCGCGCGCGCCTGCGCCCACGGCGCGGGACATCGGCCCGAGCCGATGCTGCTCGTGTTCGACGAGCTGGAGCAGGCGATCGGCGTGGACCCCGACCGGCTGCCCCGCGCCATGGCCGTCCTCTCCATCCTGCTCGGCCGGCTGCGCGGGGCGCTGAACGACCCCGGCGCCGGGGCCACGCGCACCGGCGTGCTGCTCTGCGGCGCCATGCACCCCGTCGTGTGGGCGCCGCTCCCCGCCCTGGCGGGACAGTCGGTGATGGGCGCCTTCCAGACCGTGTTCGTGCCGCGGGTCCCCGAGGAGGCCGCGTTCGCCATGATGCGGGGCCTGGGCGCGCGCCAGGGGATCCGCTTCAGCGACCCCGCGCTGGCGCTGATCGTCGAGCAGGCCTGCGGCGTACCCCTGCTCATGCGCCGGCTCGCCTCCTCCGTCCTGGAGCTCTACGATCCGGAGCGGGCGCGCCAGGGAGCGCTGGGGGCCGTCGAGATCGGCATCGAGGGGGCCTCTGCGGCCGTCCGGCGCGAGGGGGAGGAGGGCGCGCCGCTGCGCGTGTGGGTGGAGTCGGAGATCGCCGAGCCTCGCAGCGTCGCCGGAGCGTTGCTGCGCCGGCTGGCGTTCGCGGGGCGCATGACCGCCGGCGCGCTCAGCGCGACCGCGGTCGAGGAGCTGCGCGCCCAGTTCACGGCGACCGGGATCGACCGCCTGCTCGATCCCGACGAGCAGGCGCGCCGCGCCGCCGAGGCGGCGGGCGTGATGGTCCGCATGCTGGGAGAGACCGGGCTCCTCGCCCCGGAGGGCAACCCGACGAGCCCGGAGGCCTACGTCTTCCCGGACGGCCTGCTGCGCCGGATCCTGGCGCCTGGCCGCGGGCCCTCCGCACCGGAGGCCGTGGCCGGCGCATCCGCCTCCTGAGGGACCGTCCGCGGCCGCGCGCCGCAGGGGGAACCAGCGCCGCGGGCGGCGCCGCACCCCGCGCACCCGACGATGCGATACGCTGGTCCCCGTGAGGCTCGCCCGGTTCGCGCTGCTGCCGCTCCTCATGGGATGCCAGTCGTCGGCGCCCTACACCGTCCCGAGCATGCTGGTGAACGGCGGGCTCGCCGCGGGCGCGGCCGCCGCGGAGCGCGCCGCCGGGGGCTG